>JAJUFW010000374.1 GCA_029263555.1 Alphaproteobacteria bacterium | reverse complement strand
CGCGATCGCGATCGGCGCAGCGGTCCCCGCAGCCGCCCTTGCGCAGGACGCGCGGCTTTCGATCGGCATGTCGACGACGCCGACGACGATCGATCCGCACGAAGACAGCTCGGCGCCGAACAATGCAACCTCCCGGCACATCTGGGACAGCCTGATCGACCGCGGCGGCTCCGCTGAGAACAAGCCGCAGCTCGCGACCGAATGGCGGGCCATCGATCCGACGCACTGGGAGTTCAAGCTGCGCGACGGCGTGACCTTCCATGACGGTTCCGCCTTCGATGCCGAGGACGTCGTCGCATCGCTGCTCCGGGCGCGCGACAAGCCGAGCCAGAGCTTCGCCGCCTATACCCGCAACATCGCGAACGTCACCGCGCTCGATCCGCTGACCGTCGTGGTCGAGACGACCATTCCGGATCCGCTGATCCTCAATTCCCTGAGCCGCATCCGCATCATCAGCGCCGACTGCGCCGACGCCGCCGTCGAGCAGTTCGAGAGCGGCGAGTGCGCGGTCGGAACCGGCCCGTTCAAGTTCGCCTCCTATTCGCCTGGCGACCGGCTCGAGCTCACGCGGAACGACGACTATTTTGCGGGCGCCTCGGAATGGTCGGCCGTGACGCTGCGCTTCCTCCCGGACGACGGCGCGCGCCTCGCCTCGCTTCTGGCGAAGGAGATGGACATCATCGAGGCCCTGCCGGCCGACGGCCTGGGGCGCGTCGAGGACGATCCCGAGCTGAAGGCGATCCGCGGTCAGTCGACGCGCCTGGTCTATCTGGGCATGGACGTGTCGCGGGATCGGTCCCCCTTCGTCAGTGCCAAGGACGGCTCCGAACTGGCCCAGAACCCGCTCAAGGACGAGAGGGTGCGCCGGGCGATGCTGATGGCGATGAACCGTCCGGCGATCGTCGACCGGGTCATGCAGCAGAACGGCACCGTCGCCGACCAGTTCGTCCCGGAGGGCTATTTCGGCCATTCCGATGAGGTCGAGCGGGTGGAGTACGATCCCGAGGGCGCCAAGGCGCTGCTGGCCGAGGCCGGCTATCCCGACGGCTTCAAGCTGACCCTGCACGGCCCCTCGGGGCGCTACGTCAAGGACAGCGAGGTCCTGCAGGCCGTGGGGCAGATGCTGGCGCGGATCGGCATCGACACGAGCGTCGAGGTGCTGCCGTGGTCGATGTATTCCGACAAGTATTCGAACGGCGCCTACAGCATGTATCTCGCCTCCTGGGGCGTGAACACGGGCGAGGTGTCGAACCCCGCCGTCGCGTTTGTCGCCTCCCGGAACGAGGAGAAGGGCACCGGCCGCTACAATGGTGGCGGGATCAGCGACCCGGAGATCGACGCGCTCCTGGACGAAGCGACCTCGACGCTGGACGAGGCGAAGCGCCGGGAGATCCTGGAGAAGGTGTCGGAGCTGACCTTCGAGCGGCTCTGGGTCCTGCCTATGCACTACGAGAACGTGGTGCTGGGGGCGAAATCCTCGATCGACTACAAGCCGCGCGGCGACAAGTACACGTTGGCCTACGAAGTCACCTCGGCCGACTGAGCGGGCCACCCCGCGGCGCGGGGACGCGCAGACCCCGCGCCGCCGGCCCCTTCTTCCCAAAGGAGACAAGCAAGGTGCAGGAATTCGGTTCAAGCGACGCCGCTGTCCGGGCGCAGGCCGTCTACGACTACGGTCCGACCGCGATCTTTGCGTCCACCGCCGACCCGCGGTTCCACATGCTGCTCTACGTGCCCCCGGCGGCCGCGGAAGGCCGCAAGGTCGACCTGCTGGTCGCCGTCCACGGGACCGGGCGCACCTCGGCCATCGACTTCCGCGACGGATTTGCCGAGTTCGGCCTCTATCACGACTGCGCCATCCTCTGCCCGATCTTCCCGATGAACGTCCTCGGCGACGGCGCCCGGTCGGGCTACAAGCTGATGGAGGAAGGCGACATCCGCTACGACCGGGTCCTCCTCTCGATGGTCGCCGAAATGGCCGAGAAATACGGGCAGGACTGGTCGACCTTCGCGATGTTCGGCTATTCCGGCGGCGGCCAGTTTACCAACCGTTTCGCCATCCTTCACCCCGAGCGGCTCTGGGCGGCCTCGATCGGAGCGCCGGGCTCGGTCACGCTCATCGACCCCGACCGCGACTGGTGGGTCGGCATCCGGAATCTGGCGGAGCGGTTCGGACGCCCGTTCAATCGCGAGGCGTTGGCCAAGGTGCCGGTGCACATGGTCGTGGGCGATGCTGACCTGGAAACCTGGGAGATCACCCACAAGCCGGGCGGCCGGTACTACATGGAAGGCGCGAACGATGCGGGCGAAACCCGCCCCGCCCGCCTGCGTACCCTTGCGGAGTCGTTCCAGAAGGCGGGCGTCGACGTGACCCTCGAAGTCCTGCCCGGCATTTCCCACGACCGCATGAAGGTCCTGGGCAACGTCAAGGCGTTCCTGGCACGAGTGCTGGCCGACAGGCGCGCCCGATGAGCAACGCCACGATCGTCGCGCCCCAGCCCGAAGCGGCCGAGGCGGGCGCGGTCGTCCTGGAGCGCGGCGGAAACGCGGTCGACGCGGCGCTGGCCTGCGCCTTCGTCCAGGGGGTGGTCGATCCCCAGATGGCGGGCATCGGCGGCTTCGGGTCCATGCATGTCTACATGCCCCGGAGGGGCGTACACGACATCCTGGAATTCTACGCCCGCGCGCCCCTCGCCGCGACGCCGGACATGTGGGCCGACAAGGTCGTGGGCGAAAGCCGCGACGGCTTCGGCTTCATCCTGGAAGGAAACATCTCCGACATCGGCTATCTCGCGGTCTGCACGCCGGGATCACTCAAGGGCTACGAGACGGCATTGCGCGACTACGGGACCTTCGACTGGATGGACGTGATCGCGCCCGCGGTCGACTATGCCCGCAACGGCTTCATGATCCGCAACCACATGCACTGGTACTGGACCAAGGACCAGACCGCGGACGGCTTCGCCAACACGATCGACAAGCTGGCGTTCTCCCCGACCGGCAGGCGCGTCTATTTCCATCCGGACGGGCGCCTGCGGGGCGTCGGAGAGATCCTCCGCAACCCCGACATGGGCGACACACTGGAGCGGATCGGCCGGAGCGGCGGGTCGGACATCTTCTACCTCGGCGAGATCGCTGAGCAGATCGCGGACGACTTCGCGGCCCATGGCGGCCTGATCGGCCGCGACGATCTCGCCCGCTACGAGCTTTCGAAGACGAAGCCGATCTGGGGCGAATATCGCGGCCATCGCATCGCCACCTCTCCGCCGCCGGGGTCGGGCTTCTCGATGCTGGAACTGCTGCACATCCTGGAGAACTTCGACCTCGGCTCGATGCAGCATGGCAGCACCGAGCACGTCATGCTTCTCTTCGAGGCGATGAAGCGCATGACGATCGACAAGGACGCCCATATGGGCGATCCGCACTATGTCGACGTTCCGGTCGCGGACCTGATCTCGAAAGAGCGCGCGGCGCGCCATGCCGCCTCGATCCGGGCGGGCGAGCGGGCCTGCGTCGACCGGATGACCGACCGGAGCCAGCGGGATACGACCCATATCTCGGTGATCGACAAGGACGGGAACGCGGTCGCGATGACCCACACGCTCGGCAGCCCGTCCGGCGCGATCACCGACGGGCTCGGCTTCATGTACAACGGCACGATGAGCCGCTTCAGCCCCTTCCCCGGGCGCCCCGGCTCGATCGCGCCGGGCAAGCGCCGGCCGAGTTCGGCGGCCCCGACCATCGTCTTCCGCGGCGACGACCCCTACATCGTCATCGGCGCCCCGGGCGGCAGCTACATCGCGCCGACCGTCG
>JAJUFW010000623.1 GCA_029263555.1 Alphaproteobacteria bacterium | reverse complement strand
TCGCGCTCCGCCGCTTCGGCATGGGCATAGCGGACCAGCGTGTCGACGCCCGCCATCAGCCGGGCGCGGTTACGGTCCATGCCGTCGAAGGCGCCGGCCCGGATCAGGTTCTCGAGCTGGCGCTTGTTGACGACCTTGGTATCGAGACGCCGGGCAAAGTCGAAGACGTCCCGGAAGGCACCGTTCGCCTCCCTCTCCTCCACGACCGACTTCATGGCGTCGGTGCCGACCCCCTTGACGGCGCCGAGGGCGTAGCGGATCGCCTTGCCCTCCTCCGTCTTCTCGACGGTGAACACGGCGCCCGACCGGTTGATGTCGGGAATCAGCAGCTTGATGCCGAGGCGCGACAGTTCCTGACGGAAGACGTTCAGCTTGTCCGTGTTGCCGAGATCGAGCGTCATGGAAGCGGCCATGAACTCGACCGGGAAATTCGCCTTGAGGTAGGCCGTCTGATAGGCGACCAGGGCATAGGCCGCCGCGTGGCTCTTGTTGAAGCCGTAGCCGGCGAACTTCTCGACCTGGTCGAAGATGGCTGCCGCCTGGTCTTCCGGTACGCCGCGGGCAACGGCGCCTTCGACGAAGGTCTTCTTCTGCGCATCCATCTCCTCCTTGATCTTCTTGCCCATGGCGCGACGCAGAAGATCGGCGCCACCGAGCGAATAGCCCGCCAGCTCCTGGGCGACCTGCATCACCTGCTCCTGGTAGACCATGATGCCGTAGGTCTCTTCCAGGTAGGGCTTGAGGGTCGGATAGAGATAGTCCGGCTCGCGCTTGCCGTTCTTCACCTCGATGTAGATCGGGATGTTGTCCATCGGCCCGGGGCGGTACAGCGCCACCAGGGCGATGATGTCCTCGAACCGGTTGGGGCGGAGTTGGCGCAGCACGTCGCGCATGCCGGAGCTTTCCAGCTGGAACACGCCCACCGTCTCGCCCCGGCTCAGCATTTCGTAGGTCTTCTGGTCGTCGAGCGGAATCGTCGCGAGATCGATCGATACGCCGTCCGCCTTGATCAGGTCGACCGCCCGCGCCAGCACCGTCAGCGTCTTCAGGCCGAGGAAGTCGAACTTCACGAGGCCGGCCTGCTCGACATATTTCATGTTGAACTGCGTCACCGGCATCGGCGAGCGCGGGTCGCGGTAGAGCGGCACCAATTCGGAAAGCGGCCGGTCGCCGATCACGACGCCTGCGGCGTGGGTCGAGGCATGGCGAAAGAGCCCTTCGAGCTTCATCGCCGTGTCGATCAGGTGCCGGATGGTGTCGTCGCTGTCGCGCAGCTGCCGGAGCTGCGGATCGCCGTCCAGGGCCTGCTGCAGGGTAACCGGGTTCGCCGGGTTGTTGGGCACCATCTTGCACAGCCGGTCGACCTGGCCATAGGGCATCTGCAATACCCGGCCGACGTCGCGAAGGACGGCGCGCGCCTGAAGCTTACCGAAGGTGATGATCTGCGCGACGCGGTTGAAACCGTATTTCCGCTGGACGTATGAAATGACCTCGTCGCGGCGGTCCTGGCAGAAGTCGATGTCGAAGTCGGGCATCGACACGCGTTCGGGGTTCAGGAACCGCTCGAACAGCAGCGCGAAGCGCAAAGGATCGAGATCGGTGATCGTGAGCGCCCAGGCAACCGCCGAACCGGCGCCCGAGCCGCGCCCCGGACCGACCGGAATCCCGTGCTCCTTCGCCCATTTGATGAAGTCGGAAACGATGAGGAAGTAGCCCGGGAAGCCCATCGTCTCGATGATCCCGAGTTCGTATTCCAGACGCTCGCGATAGGGCTTCGCCACCGCTTCGCGCTCTTCGGGCGTCATCTCCGGCTTGAAGACGTGGACTTCCAGCCGACGCTCCAGGCCGGCCCAGGCTTGGGCGCGCAACTCCTCCGCCTCGCTTCGCCCGCCCTCGGTCGAGAAGGCGGGAAGAATCGGCTTCCGCTTCTCCACCATGAAATGGCAGCGCCGGGCGATGGTCAGGGTGTTCGCGACCGCCTCCGGCAGGTCGGAGAACAGGGCCGCCATCTCCTCCGCCGACTTGAAGCAATGGTCGGGCGTCAGGCGGCGGCGGTCGTCCTGGCTGATATAGGCGCCCTCGGCGATGCACAGCAGGGCGTCGTGGGCCTCGTACATGTCGGGGGTGGCGAAATAGCAGTCGTTGGTCGCCACC
>JAJUFW010000125.1 GCA_029263555.1 Alphaproteobacteria bacterium | reverse complement strand
CGGTGTCGATGCCGTCGTGCAGCGTCGTCAGCCGGTCGCGTAGCGCTTCCGGGAATTGCTGCCGCTGAAATTCCGTCGGACAGATTGCAAGATCCGCGGCGGCCAGTTCCAGCAGAATCCCGGCATTGCGGGTTTTGAGCCTGCAGAGGGAGTTCTCGTCCAGTCGGTTCTGGACGAGGAATGCGGCGTCGCTGTCCCGCCCCCTGTAGAACCACTCGAAATAGCCGGCGTGACGGGCGTCGGGGAAGAGCTCCGGCAGATAGAGGCCCGGGCCGAAGCCGGCATGGCTGTAGACCAGATCCGGCCGAAAGCCGCGTCGCTTCAGTGCCGCGCCTGCCCGATAGGCGGCCTGGCCGTTCAGCACGGCCGTCTCCAGCGGGCGCACATAGTGGTGCGTAGTGGCATGGGCGGTGCGCGAAGGCTGGAACAGGGTCGGCGTGACCCCCGGAACCTCATCTTCGACGACGCGCGCCAGGAAATGCACTTCGTTCCCCGGGTCGGCGGCAAGCGCCCTGGCAAGGTGCCGGAACTGTCCCGGAAACCGGTCGTGAACGAAAAGGATGCGCACGGCTACCGTCCTTCCCATTCCGGGCCGGGCCTATGGTCTGACCTAGCCATCCGGTTCAATCCTCGCGGAATGCGCGGTTCATGCTGTCGGTGATCGGCGAAATCAGGTAGTCGATCGCCCGGCGTTCGCCGGTGACGATGACCACCTCTGCCGGCATGCCCGGATAGAGCGAGACATTCTCGAGAGACTCCAGTTCGTCCGGCAGCAGCGCCACGCGGCCGACGAAATAGGGTTGGCCGGTCCGCTCGTCGACGATGCTGTCCGCCGAGACATAGGTAACCCGTCCCTCGAGCGTCGGAAGCGTCTTCATGTTGTAGGCCGTCAGGCGCACCTGCACGGGCAGGCCGACGCGCACGGAATCGATGGCGCGCGGCTCGATCCGGGCCTCGATGACCATGGGATCGTCGAAAGGCACGATGTCCAGGATCGGCTCCCCGGCGCCGATCGCGCCGCCGGGCGTGAAGAAGCGGATGTTGGTCACGTAACCGTCCTGGGGCGAGGTCACCTCGACCCGGTTCAGGACGTTCTCGGCAGCCCGCATCTTCTCGTTGATGTCGGACAGCGAGAGCTGCGTCTCCTGGATCGCGTTGCCGATCTCGGTGCGGCGCTCGCTCTCGATCGCCAGGATCTCGAGTTCTGCGGCGGCGATCGACTGCTCGGTCTGCGACTTGCGGGCGTTCAGTTCCCCCCTGCGGCCGCGCAGCTCCGACGCCCGGCCTTCGAGCTCCAGCAGCCGCGGGCGGCGCTCATACCCTTTTTCATAAAGCTGGCGGACGCCCTCCAGCTCTTCCGTGACCAGGGTGAGCTGCCGGTCGTTGGCTTCGGTCTGGGCTGCTAGGGCCTCCAGCTCCTCCTGGTACTGCTCGATCTTCTTGCGCTGAATTGCGATCTTTCCGTCCAGGTCCGCCCAGCGCGACAGGAACAGCTTGCGTTCGGTCTCGAGCACGGCCTGGACGCCCGGCTCCTGCGACCTCAGCAGTTCCTCGGGGAACTCGATCGTGCGGCGGTCGGACTGCTCGGCGCTGAGGCGGGCCAGCCTGGCAAGGGCGCCCATACGCTGTACCCGAAGCTGATCCAGGGACGACTGGGCGAACGTCGCGTCGAGCCTCAGTAGGACTTGCCCGGCTTTAACGTGCTCGCCCTCCTTGACCAGCATCTCCTTCAGGATGCCGCCCTCGAAATGCGAAACCGTCTTCCGGCGGCTGTCGACGATGACCGAGCCCTGGGAGACCGCCGCGCTGTCGAGCGATGCGCCGAAGGCCCAGCCGAAGAAGGTGCCGAAGGCGATGGTGATGGTCGCAACACCGGCGATGACCAGCGGCTTAAGGGAGGGTTCCCTCTGCTCGGCCTCCAGCGTGACGTACCACGGCTTCTGTTCGACGACGGCCGGCAGGGCACGTCTGCGGATCGACGGCAGCTTCACGACGCACCTCTCCGGTCATGGAGCGACGCCACCTTGGCTCGGGCCGGCGCGCCCGGCGTCACCGCCTGGATCACATCCGTGCGGTCGCCGAACTGCTCGACCAGGCCGTCCTTCAGGACCAGAAGCTTGTCGGCGACGGCCATCACCGAGGGACGATGGGCGATGATGACGACCGTCGCTCCGCCTTCCTTCGCCATCCGGATGGTATTCAGGAGCGCCCGTTCGCCGTCATGGTCCAGGTTGGAGTTCGGCTCGTCGAGTACCAGAAGCCGCGGTTGCCCGAACAGGGCGCGGGCCAGCGCGATCCGTTGCCGCTGGCCGCCGCTCAACGAATATCCGCCGTCGCCCACGACCGTGTCGTAGCCGAAGGGAAGGCGGCCGATCATTTCGTGGATCCCGGCGGCGCGGGCGGCCTTGACCACTTCTGCCGGGTCGGCATCCCGCATCCGGGCAATGTTCTGGCGGACCGTGCCGTCGAGAAGCGACACGCTCTGTGGCAGATAGCCGACATAGGCGCCGAAGTTCTCGCGCTCCCACAGGAAGACGTCGTGACCGTCCAGATAGATGCCGCCGGCCGTCGGCTTCCAGATGCCGACAAGCAGGCGCGCCAGGGTGGACTTGCCGGACGCCGATGGGCCGATCACGCCCAGGACCTGGCCCGGCTGAAGCGCGAAGGAGATGCCCTTGATCACCGGACGATCGACGCCGGGCGGCATGTAGACCAGCCGTTCGACCCTGAGGTGACCCTCGGGGCGGGGCAGGGCCATGCTCTGGCGCCGGGTCGAGCGCTTCTCCAGCAGATCGCGGATACGGCCGTAGGCCGCATGGGCGAAGACCCACTGCCGCCAGCCGTCGATCAGCTGCTCGAAGGGCAGCAGCAGGCGGCCCATGATGATGCTGGCCGCGATCATGGATCCCGGCGTTGCCTGCTGGTCGATGACCAGCAGCACGCCCACGGACAGGACGGAGATCTGCATGCCGTATCGGCACGCCCTTGACACGGCCGCCACGGCCTTCCCGTTCCCCTGGCCCTGGTCCAGAAGGTCCAGCATGCGCTTCTGGGCGTGCTGCCAGCGGCGGGCGACGGCCGGCAGCATGCCCATCGCCTCGATCACCTCGGCATTGCGTATGGCGGAGGTGACGTCCCCATAGGCCTCGGCGGAAGCCTCGCTCGCTTCGGCCAGGGTGCGCCGGCTGACCAGGTCGGAGAGGATGCTGAAGACGATGAGGATCGCGCCCGAGATCAGCGCGACGATGCCGTAGGCCGGATGCAGCATGAACAGCACGGCCAGGAACAGCGGCATCCAGGCCATTTCCAGGGGAACGCTGATCGCGTTGCCGGTGACGAATCCGCGCAAATCGTTCAGGTCCCGGATCGCCTGAGGCGCCCGTGCAGAGTGGCCTTCCAGCGTTTCCGCGACCGCGGCCTGTAGCGTCGGGAGGTTCAGCCGGCGGGCGAGGGAGTTGCCCATCACGATGTAGACGCGTGCGCGTATGTACTCGAGAATGGCAAAGACGATCAGGCCGGCAGCCGCGATCAGCACGAGCATCAGCAGCGTGTCCGTGCTGCGGCTGTTCAGCACGCGGTCATGGGTCTGCAGCATGAAGATCGGGACGATGAGCTGCAGAAGGTTGATGAAGCCGCTCAGCAGGCCGGCATAAATCAGTCCCCGGAAGAACTGCTTCCGTGCCCTGCGCAGCAGTTCCTGCGCCGGGTCGGCGACGCGGCGGGTCCCTCTCTTCATTGGGCGGCGACGGCGATGTCCGGACCGTACCCGTCGGGATTCTTCTGTCGCCACACCCAGGCGGTCCGGATGGTTTCCTCGATGCTGGTGTAGCGGGGTGTCCAGCCCAGCTCGGCCCGGAGCCGGTCCGCGGCCGCGACCAGCACCGCCGGGTCCCCCGGGCGGCGCGGGCCGATCTTGACCGGGATCGGATGACCGGTCACGCGGCGGGCCGCCTCGATGATCTCGTTGACCGAATGTCCCTGGCCGGTGCCCACATTGTAGAGGCGGCTTTCGCCCTCCGGCAGGTCAAGCACGCGGCGATGCGCGTCGGCCAGATCGACAACGTGGATGTAGTCGCGGATGCAGGTGCCGTCCGGCGTCGGGTAGTCGGTGCCGTACACCTCGATATGGGACCGTTTGCCCAGGGCGACGTCCAGGACGAGGGGAATGAGATGGGTCTCTGGCCGGTGATCCTCGCCCAGATGCCCGTTCGGGTGGGCGCCGGCCGCATTGAAGTAGCGGAGGACGGCGAAGGCCATGCCGTGCAGCCTCGCGCTCCAGACCAGGGCCTGCTCCAGCATCCGCTTCGATTCGCCGTAGGGGCTGCCGGGATCGAGCGGACTGTCCTCGACCAAGGGACCATCGCCCGGACGCCCGTAGACATTGGCGGTGGAGGACAGGACAAAACGGCGGACCCCCGCCTGGGCGGCGGCCTCGATCAGGGACAGGCCGTTCCCGACATTGGTGCGGAGATAGCGGAACGGCTCGCGCATCGAATCGCCGACCAGCGACAGGGCTGCGAAATGCATCACCGCATCCTTGCCCTCGACCAGGCTGGCGACCAACTCGCGGTCGGCCAGGTCACCGACCACCAGTTCGGCACCCTCCGGCACTGCCGCGCGATGGCCCTGTTCCAGGTTGTCCAGCACGACGACGCGATGGCCGGCGGCAAGAAGGGTGTCGACGGCATGGCTGCCGACATAGCCGGCCCCGCCGGTGACGAGGATCGAATACGCCATGGGAAACGCTCCAGAACCGGATAATCGAAAGTAACCGGCCTCCTTTCGCGCCGAAAGCGCGGACGGAGGCCGGCTAGAAGTGTCAGTTGATGACGAAGAACGCGTTGGGGTTGTTCTGGATGTCCTGCGCGTCGACGTTGACGAGCGTGACCGTGTCGCCGTTGCCGAGATCGATGACCGAGTTGCCGTCGATGCTGGTGACGCGGTCTGCGAGGTCCGCAGGATCGGTCACATCCAGGCCGTTGATGTTGCGGGCGATGTGGAGCACGTCCTGACCGGGCTGGAAATCCAGGACCACGTCCTGTCCGCCGCCGCCCGTGAAGACGAAGGTGTCGGCGCCCTGGCCGCCAATAAGGATGTCGTCGCCTGCGCCGCCGGCAAGGGTGTCGCTGCCCTGCCCGCCGAGGAGAAGGTCGTTGCCCTCGCCGCCGTCGAGGGTGTCTGCGCCCTGGCCTCCGCTCAGGATGTCGTTGCCCGCTTCGCCCACAAGGGTGTCTCTGCCCTGGCCGCCGAGCAGGAGGTCTTGACCGTCCCCACCGAGGAGCGTGTCCGCGCCCTGGCCGCCGCTCAGGAAGTCGTTGCCCTGGTCGCCGATCAGCGTGTCCGAACCCTGGCCGCCGAAGAGGATGTCGTTGCCTTCGCCGCCGGCGAGGGTATCCCGCCCCTGGCCGCCGAACAGGAGGTCATCGCCGTCTCCGCCGAGGAGCGTGTCGTCACCCTGGCCGCCGAACAGACGATCGTTGCCCTCGTCGCCGCTCAGGATGTCGTCGTCCCGCCCGCCGAACAGGCTGTCGTCCCCGGCACCGCCGGTCAGGAGATCGTCGCCGCCGCCGCCCAGGATGATGTCGGCAAGGTGAGTACCGGGCAGGACGTCGTCATACGCGCCGCCGTGAAGAGTAGCCATGGGGGGAGGGTCTCCGGTGCTTGTTTCGGCAGAAAAAGGTCACTGCGGGATTTCGTTGCGCACATGAAACGACCACGCAGATGCCCAGCGAAAGACGGAGCTCGCTGAACCCGAAGCAAACATGCCATCGGATGGGGCGGGATTGCCCGTGATATTTTTGTGGCAATCGGCTCTGGTCTGTACAAAATTAAAGTAAGTCAATTAATGTTGCTGGTAATAGACCCGGAACACTTCGGAATTGTTTAGAATTTCGAAGTTCTTTTATGTATCGGGGGTGCGGATCCAATGGGGGAGGGAACCGCAAGAGCTGAAAAGGTTTCACGCCTTGATGACGGCGGGAAAAGAGGGGTGGTGATCGTGGCGACCCAGGATGGGGGCGCGGGCGAACGCTCGTCCGCGAAGGAAGGCGGTGGTGGTTCCTATCAGGAACTGGCGCGCATCATCGAGCGGCTGCATCGCCGGTTTCTCGATGTCATTCGCGTGGAACTGTCCCGAAGGGGAACGGACGACATCAGCCCGACGCAGCTGATGATGCTGTTCTCCATCGGCCAGGACGAGATTTCGGTCCGCGACCTGATCGAGCGTGGGCATTATCTCGGGTCCAACGCCTCTTACAATCTGAAGCATCTGGTCGAGAACGGCTATGTCGACCGGTCGGCGTCGCCCCGCGACAGGCGGGCGGCGCGCTTGCGGCTCTCGCCCAAGGGGCACGAGCTCTGTAACGCCATGGCCTCGGTCGAGCAGGAATATATACGTGTCCTCGCCCGTACCGAAGAGGACGCCAAGGATCTGGAGGCGACCTACCGGGTGCTGAAGCGCCTCGAACGCGCCTGGACCGGGATCATCCACTACAACGACGCCGGGATGGGCTGATCCGACTCGGGGATGTGTCCCGGGCGCGTCCGTGGCGTCGCCTTCGGCCCGATGGCCCGCTCGGACCGCCCCCTGTTCCCGGGAGACATGGACACCCGGTCCTAATTCGCTCCGCCGGGACGATCATGGGGCGCCTGCCTCTCATGTACGCCCCTCAATGCAGGCCGTCGTATTCAGGGGATTGACCCGGCGCCGGCGCGCGGGGCGCGCGGCTTTCGCCCGTCACGGCCGGATCGGCGCACGGCCGGGCGGGAAGGCATCGCCCTCGACGACGGTCCGGTTCGCACTATGATGGCCAGACCTTCCTTTGCTCCCCCCGATTCCATGACCAAGAAGCAGCAGTTCCGCATCGCAGCCATCCTCGGCTGCCTGACGGCTATCGGACCGCTCTCGATCGACATGTACCTGGCCAGTTTCCCCGCGATCGCCGACGAGTTCGGCGTGTCGGAGGGGATGGTGCAGCTAACGCTATCCAGCTATTTCGTCGGGCTGGCCATGGGACAGATGGTCGTCGGGCCGCTCTCCGACCGGTTCGGGCGGCGGCTGCCCATCACGATCGGCATGACGGTCTACGCGCTCGCCTCGCTTGTCGCCGTGCTCGCCCCCTCGGTCGGGGTGCTGATCGCGGTACGCTTCTTCCAGGCGCTGGCGGGCTGTGCGGGCATGGTGATCGCCCGGGCGATCGTCCGGGACCTGTTCAATCCGCGTGATTCCGTCCGGGTTCTCTCGTATCTCATGCTGGTGATGGGCGCGGCGCCCATTCTTGCGCCCATGCTCGGCGGGATATTCCTCGAATACGGCAGCTGGCGCGAGATCTTCGTGTTCCTCGCTGCGGTCGGGGCCGTCGCCCTGGCGATCTACCGCCGCCATCTGCCCGAATCCCTGCCCGTCGAGGCGCGGCAGCGGATGGGCTGGCGGGAGGCGCTTAGCACCTATCTGATGCTTCTCCGCGACCGGCGCTACATCGGGCCGACGCTTGCCAGCGCGCTTTCCTCTGGCGCAATGTTCGCCTACATCACGGCCTCGCCGACTGTGTTCATCTCCCTTTATGGCGTTTCCGAGAGCGTGTTCGGCATGCTGCTTG
>JAJUFW010000424.1 GCA_029263555.1 Alphaproteobacteria bacterium | reverse complement strand
GTCCACGATCAGGTCGATCGCCAGCCGATCGAAATCCTGCTTCAGCGCCCTCATGTCCAGCGGCAGCGGCCCTTCCACCATCGACAGCAGGGTGCGGGCATCGAGCTTCAGGAACCGGATCTGCCCGCTTTCGCCGATCAGGCCGAGATCGAGGTCGCTGGCGTAGCGGAAGCCGTGAACGCAGAACCGGATCCCCAGCCCGGCCAGCCGGTCGAGCGGCTGGCGCACGCTCTCCGAGGCGTCCCGGATCTCGTCGATCGGAAGTTCCAGGATCAATCGGGGCGCAAGCTCGGGGTTGAGCGTCATGAACTCCACGAACTGGTCCATGAAGTCCCCGTCCTTGAGGGAGTTCATGGCGATCCCGGCGAAGACGCTGGTCGAACGGTGCCGGCGCAGCATCTCCCGCATGAGCTGCACGCAACGGAACAGCAGCAGGTTGTCGAGGGTCGTGGCCAGCCCGGCCCGGGCGATCAGCCCCGCCGCCCGGTGCGGCAGGAGATAGGTGCCGTCGCGGTTGCGGATTCGGCTGTAGGCCTGCTGGTGCCGCAGCTTGCGCTGGGGCAGGCTGACGATCGGCTGCATGACCATGTCGATCCGGTCATGCCGGATCGCGTCCCGCACCAGGGCGAGAAGGTCGTGGGAGGCAAGCCCCGCCGGGTCGATCTCGCGCTCGGCGCCCCCCTTCCCGCCCTGACCGGCGCGGGCGGCCGCCTTCGGCTCCTCGCCCGTCTCCCCGTCCTCGCCCCCTGCCTCCCGGCCGGAGATCTGGGCGATCATGCGCTGCAGGGCCTGCATCTCGGCCTTCACTTCCTCGACCGCGGGCGGCCGGCGGGATTCCTCGAGCATCCACTGGATCGAACGCACCTCCTCCCGCGCCCGCGACAGTTCGCCGAGGACCGCGTCGCGGGCGGCCGTCAGCTCTATCAGCTCGCCCCGCAGCGCCCGCTCCCGTTCCTGCCGGGCCCAGACTTCGTGCAGCACGGCCCCGAAGATCAAAACGATCCCGCCGATGACGATGGCGGTCCAGCGTTCCATCCCCGGGATGCTGTAGGGGAGCGTCAGGGCCGCCGCGATGGCGAGTACCCCGTAGCTCAGGGCAAAGACGATATGGCGCAGGAGCGACATGGAGGCGCGCGGTCCGGGACTGGGATATGGCGCCGAGAGAGTCCGGGCGGGGTGGTTGCCTTTCGGTTAATCCGCCGGCATCAAAGATCCGCGCCGACCGCCTCGCCGACCGAGGAGAACCCGTCGCGGCGCAGGAGCGCCGCCAGTTCGCGACAGATCGCCGGGACCAGGGCCGGTCCGCGATAGGCGAGAGCGGTGTAGAGCTGCACCAGCGAGGCGCCGTTGCGGATCTTGAGATAGGCGTCGTGCCCCGACGCGATTCCGCCGACGCCGACCAGCGGCAGCCGCCGTTCCGTCAGCCGGGCCATGTCGCGGAGCACGCTGGTCGCCATGTCGAAGAGCGGCCGGCCGCTGAGGCCGCCGGCCTCGGACGCCAGCCCCGGCGGCAGCCCGTCGGGCCGGGTGATCGTAGTGTTCGACACGATCAGCCCGTCGATGCCAGAGGAAAGCGCGACCGCGGCAATATCCTCCATGTCCTGACGGGTAAGGTCGGGCGCGATCTTCAGGAGCAGCGGGGGCCGCCGCCGAAGCCCAGCGCGCGCCTCCGTCACCCCGGTCAGCAGCTCGCTGAGCGGCGCCCGCCCCTGCAGGGCCCGCAAGCCCGGCGTGTTCGGCGAGGACACGTTCACGACAAGATAATCGACCAGTTCGCCGAGCGCCCGCACCCCCTCGCGATAGTCGGCCAGCGCGTCCGTCTGGTCCTTGTTGCGGCCGAGATTGGCCCCGACGATCCGGCCCGGCCGGCGGGCGAGGCGTTCGGCCACCGCGGCAAGCCCCTGGTTGTTGAAGCCCAGCCGGTTGATCAGCCCCTCCTGGTCCGGCAGACGGAACATGCGGGGCTTGGGATTGCCTGGCTGGGGCCGCGGCGTGACGCTGCCGATCTCGACGAATCCGAAGCCGAGGCGAAGCATCGGCGCGACCACCTCGGCATTCTTGTCGAAGCCGGCGGCAAGTCCCACGGGATTGCGGAAATCCAGGCCGAAGACCTGGGTTTCGAGAATCGGATCGGCGGGGAGATCGAATCTGGGCCCGAGTCCGGCCCGCAGGGCGGCAATGGTCAGCCGATGGGCCTGCTCCGGCAACAGGGCATGGAGCAGCGGCCGGGCAAGCGGAAAGAGGTCGGGCATGGCGGATGACTTCGAAGACGTCCCGGGTGGCCGGTCAGAGCTGCGGAAAGACGTGCCGGCCGTCGGCGGCGAGCGGCAGGTCGAAGACCTCGACCACGGCCTCGACGGGCAAGGGACCGTAGAGATGGGGGAACAGCCGGCCGCCGCGCGACGGCTCCCACCGGAGGCGGCCGCCCAGGGTTGATGCCGAGACGGCGAGGAGCTTCAGATCGGTCTGGCCGGCGAAATGCTTTTCCGCCGTCTCCTCGACCTGGTCGGCGGCGGACAAATGGACGAAACCGTCGGCCCGATCGACCGCCGACCCTTCGAACGCGCCGTGGCGCAGGGCGGCCGCCCATTCGACGGACGAAAGAATCTTGTAGATGCGGTCGGGATCGGTGCTCATGGGCACAAGAGTAGCCGAGCACGCGCCCGCCTTCACCCGTTTTCCCGCCCCCCTGTCCCGTGCACGCGGGAAATCCGCGGCTGCAAATATCATGGTCTTCAGACGACTTCTCGCGCGTCCCCGGACTTGACGTTACCGCAACAAATCGATTTCGATACGCGCGATCCGCGAAATATGGCGGGACAAAATGCGGCCCGGAGCGGCTCGCGCAGAGACGCACCGGCGCTGTTCGCGTGCGTCCGTCACAGGCAGGTGAGGCAAGGGGAGTCGAGGATGCCGATCAATCTCAGGAACGAACAGGAAGCTGCCATCGGGCCCGCCCGCGGGGTGCAGGCGTCAATGCCTTCCGGCGTCGTCGTCGCCCCTGCCAAGCCGACAGCGGCGATGCTGGCCGCCGGCGCCCGTGCGGGCGACGTCACGGTCGAGGTCGCCTGGAAGGTCTATCAGGCCATGATCCAGCAGGCGGGCTGAGAAGGCCTGCCGGGGAAACAGCCTAAGGATACGTTCCTAAAGACAGTTTTCCCCCATTATGAGAAATTCTTCCCATGCTGAAGCATGGCGACATTTGGCGGGCCATCGATCGCCTCGCCAAGCTGCGCGGACTTTCGGCGTCCGGACTGGCCCGACGCGCCGGGCTGGATCCCACCACCTTCAATCCCAGCAAGCGCATGACCCCCCAGGGCAAGCTGCGCTGGCCGTCGACCGAAAGCATCGCCAAGGTGCTGGAGGCGACGGGC
>JAJUFW010000507.1 GCA_029263555.1 Alphaproteobacteria bacterium | reverse complement strand
CGAGCGTGTTGTAGCCCCAATAGTTGGTCAGGCCGCGGTCGATGAGGTGACGGTCGTTGACGAAGGCGTGGATCGGCAACAGCTCGACCGCGGTGACGCCCAGCTTCACCAGATGATCGACGGACGCCGGAGACGCCAGGCCCGCATAGGTGCCGCGCAGCGGAACCGGCACGCCGGGATGGCGCTCGGTGAAGCCCTTGACGTGAGTTTCGTAGATGACCGTTTCGCGCCAGGGGATCCGCGGCTTGGTATGCTTGCCCCAGGAGAAGGCATCGTCGACCACCTGGCATTTCGGCATGCCCGACGCGTTGTCCCGACGGTCGAGGGAGAGATCGGCGCGGCTGCTGCCCAGGCGATAGCCGAAATGCGCATCGGTCCAGCGCAGGCTGCCGACCAGGGCCTTCGCATAGGGATCGAGAAGCAGCTTGAACGGATTGAAACGGTGACCGGCGTGGGGTTCGTGTGGCCCGTGGACCCGGTACCCGTATAGCTGCCCCGGTCGAACGTCCGGGAGATACCCGTGCCAGACCTGGTCCGTCAACTCGGGAAGGGCGATCCGGGCAAGCTCGCGGTTGCCCTTGCTGTTGAAAAGACAGAGCTCGACCTTTGTGGCATGGGCGGAAAACAGGGCGAAATTGACGCCGGTCCCGTCCCAGGTGGCCCCAAGCGGGTGCGGCGCACCCGGAAGGACCCTGAAGTCGAAGGATGAACCCATGTTGCCCCGGATGTCGTGAAGAGCTGGCATTCGGGGCATGACGCCCGGAGCTTCTAACGTCGTCGTTGAAGAAGGGTTCCTGGCCGTTTCGCGGTCGGATTATCCGGAATTTCCCGGGCATTTCGCCGGCTTTGCTCCCTCCCGTTTCCACGCCCGCGCCGGAATGCGGATGGCTGGTGTCGAAGTGTCGCGGAACATGGCTGCGCTGAGGCGTGTTCGGCGGGCATCAAAAGAATTGCATCCAGGGAAGCCTTGCATGCCCCACATCGTGAATGTCCGGTCGACCCGCCTCGAAATTCAGCTGGCGGAGACCGAAATCCAGCAGCTCACCCATTACTGGCACCAGCAGAAAGGGATGTTCCGGCGGTTCGCACTGCTCGAGCATATGAGGCTGAGCGACCTTGCGAGCTATCGGGACGACATGTGCATCCTGGATCTGGCAGCGTCCGGTCCCGTCTACCGGCAGGTCGGACGCAGGATGCTTCCACGCCTGGGGGCGGATCCGACGGGGAAGCCGGTCACGACCCTGCGCCCGGAAGCCTATCGGCGTGTCGTCGAGGCCATCCTCATGGACGCGCTCACGAACGAGCGACCGGTCGCTCACGAGATCACGATCGACGTGGACGGGCAGCGCATGGTCATGCAGCAGTTGGTCTTGCCCCTGTCCTTGAACGGGGTGGAGATCGACTTTCTGCTCACCTATTCGAAGGTCCTTGCCTGGGACGATGCCCTCTTCGAAGCCGCCGTTTCGGAAAAGGAACGAGTTCGTTGACCCAGGGCAAGGGCTGCCGGCCATGACGGGGGATCCGGCGCGGCCGCAGCCCGGCCCGCCTGCGCCCCCGATGCAGCCCGAGCAGGAGCCGCTGCCGAACGACGACCTGCCGGAGCCGGGCGGCGGCGGGCCCGAACCGTTGCCCAACGAGGACCTGCCTGAGCCGGGCGGAGACATTCCTGAACCGCCGGCGCGAGAGTCCCGATCCGCTACGCCGAGCGCTGGGAGATCCCGCCCGATGCCGGGTCCTTTCCGGCGGAGGCCTGCCGGGAAGGACCGGAAGGCGGGGACGTTCGCGCCTCTCCCGGCCATAGGTGACGGGCCGGTAACCCGGGTTACGCCATTTCCACCATTGACCCGGCACCGCATTGCCGCGTTGGATTGAAGACGTCCGGAACCTATGCGGGAGAGCATGGTGGTGGGCGAATTGCCTCGCACGGCGCCCGATTCCGTCGTCCAGACGGATGCGGACGCCTCTGTCGAGATCGGCTGGAACGCCATCCTGTCGGCACGCAGGAACGGGGGGATCTGCACGAACTGGCCCGAAGGGGCGCCCCGCTGGCTTCGCGACCTTTACCTCGACCTGGCGAGGGGAGCGTTCGTCGTCGGCCATCTGGGCCAGAGCCTCGACGGCTTCATCGCCACGGATGACGGCAAGTCCTTCTATGTGACCGGTCCGGAAAACCTGGACCACATGCATCGGATGAGGGCCCTGGCCGACGCGGTTCTGGTCGGTGCCCGGACGGTCGCCCAGGACGACCCGCGGCTGACGACGCGGCGCGTTTCCGGCGACAACCCCGTCCGCGTCGTCCTGGATCCCGATCGCCGGCTCGACCCCCGCCATCGCCTGTTCGTAGACGGAGAGGCACCGGTCATTGTCGTCTGTCGCCAGGACCTCCTGAAGGGCGGGCCGGCCAGGGGTGTGGAACTCGTGGGCGTAAGGGCGCGGCCGGAGGGGTTCGATCCACGGGACGTGATCGAGGCGCTCGACCGCCGCGGCATCCGGCGGATCTTCATTGAAGGCGGCGGCATCACCGTCTCCCGCTTCCTGGCCGCCGGCGCGCTCGACCGGCTGCAGATCGCGGTTGCGCCGCTGATCGTCGGTGCCGGCCGTCGGGGCATCACCCTCCCGCCTGCCGCAAGCCTCGCCCACGCGTTCCGCGCGTCGGGGCGGACCTATGCCATGGGCTGCGACGTACTCTTCGATCTCGACCTCCGGACGGCCTAATCGCGCTCCAGCGGTTCCGGGGGCGGAAGGAAGGCGTCCCGATGCCCGACGGTCAGCCGGGATCTGCCCT
>JAJUFW010000453.1 GCA_029263555.1 Alphaproteobacteria bacterium | reverse complement strand
CCCCCCCCCCGTTCCCAACCCGACGCCCTTCCGATCCGCCGTCGCCGCTACGGTCGACGTGGTGACCTTCGAGTTCGAGAACATCCCCTACGAGACGGTCGCCTTCCTGGCCGGGCGGACGACGGTCCGGCCGGGGCCGGAGGCGCTTGCGGTCTGCCAGGACCGGCTGCGCGAGAAGGACTTCGTCAACCGGCTCGGCATCGGCACCGCGCCCTATCGGGCCGTTCCGGACCTGTCCGCCCTGGCCGACGCCGTCGCAGCGATCGGCACGCCGTCGGTCCTGAAATCGACGCGCGAGGGCTATGACGGCAAGGCCCAGGCACTCATCCGCAGCCCGGAGGAGGCCGAGGACGCTTGGCGCCGGATCGGCAAGCGCCCCGCGATCCTGGAGGGCTTCGTCGACTTTGCCTGCGAGGTTTCCGTCATCGCCGCGCGGGGAGCCGACGGCACGGTCGCATGCTACCCGGTCGTGGAGAACCGGCACCGGAACCACATCCTGGCCGAAACCATCGCCCCCGCGAAGGTCGACCCGGCGCTTGCGGCCGAGGCCGATTCGATCGGCCGGCGCCTTGTCGAGGCGCTGGACGTCGTCGGCCTCTTGGCCGTCGAGATGTTCCTGACCAAGGACGGAAGGCTGCTGGTGAACGAGCTGGCCCCGCGCCCGCACAATTCCGGCCACTGGACGATGGACGCCTGCCCGACCAGCCAGTTCGAGCAGTTCGTCCGGGCTGTCTGTGGCCTGCCTCTGGGGCCGGTCGCCCCCTGGCGCCCGGCCGTAATGACCAACCTGATCGGCGACGATGCCGCCGCCTGGGCCGAGATTCTGGCCGAGCCGGGCGCCAAGCTCCACCTCTACGGCAAGACGGAAGCGAGACCGGGCCGGAAGATGGGGCACGTGAACCGGGTCCGCCCGCTCACCGGCGATTGAGCTCCTCGGCCGCGACCGGCCGCCGCGGCCGGCCGAGCGCCGTGGCGACGACGAGTCCGGCGACGATCAGCGCCGCTCCGGTCAGGTGATAGCCGTAGAGCCTCTCGCCCAGAAAGATGTAGGCGAGGATAGCGGAGATGACCGGGATCAGGTGGACCGACAGGCCGGTCACATTCGCCCCCAGGGTGGCGACGGACCGGTTCCAGAAGGTGAAGGCGACGACGGAAGCGAAGATCCCGACATAGGCCACGACCCCCAAATTGGCGAGGGTCATCGGCACGGTGGCGCCGGCCGCCAGCTCCCACAGCAGGAAGGGCGCGATCGCGACCAGGCCGACAAGGATGGTCGCCGCCAGGAAGACGGGGCCGGGCAGCCTGGCCGGCCGGTATCGCAGCAGTACCGAATAGATCGCCCAGTCGACCACGGCCAGCAGCATCCAGAGATCGCCGCTCTGGAACGAGAGGCTGGCCAGCACCGCCGGGTCGCCGCGCGCGACGATCCACAGTGCACCGGCAACGGAAACGGCGATCCCGACCAGCTGCGGCCGCGTCACCCGCTCCCGGGCAATGGCCCAGGCGAACAGCGGAATGATCACCGGAATCACGGAATTCATGACCGCGGCATTGGCCGACGGCGTCGTCTGAAGCGCCAGGTAGACGAAGGTGTTGTAACCGGCGACGCCCAGGACACCCAGGGCGGCCAGGATCTTCCAGTGGGCGATCACCGTCCACCGTTCGCGCCAGAGCGGCGTCGCCACGAAGGGAAGGAGAACGAGGAACGCCACAACCCAGCGCCAGAAGGACAGCGCCACCGGCGGGAAGCTGCCGCTTATCGCCCGTCCGATGATGAAATTGCCGGCCCACAGGAGGGACGGCATCAGCAGCACCAACCAGGACGCCGGATCCAGGTTGCGGCCGGAGAGGGTTCGATCCGTCATGATGACGGGTTATAGCGGGATGCTGCGGACATGTCGCCTCCATACCACCCTGGGTAGAGCCTCCCCGGATGCTTCCCGGGCTGTCGGAACGCGCCGGGATGTGATAGTAGCGACCGGCGTGGCCCGCGGCCGGTCGCGAGGCCTTCCCAATTCCATCCATCCCGGAGATTCCGTCCCATGGCCGAGAAGCCAGCCGTCCGCATCGAAACCGACAGTCTGGGCGAAATGGAGGTGCCCGCCGACCGCTACTGGGGCGCGCAGACGCAGCGCTCGCTCCAGAACTTCCGGATCGGCGGCGAGCGCATGCCCCAGCCGCTCGTCCGCGCGCTCGGCATCCAGAAGAAGGCCGCGGCCAAGGTCAACATGGCCCTGGGCGTGCTGGACGCGAAGCTGGGCAATGCGATCGTCGCGGCCGCCGAAGAGGTGATCGACGGCACGCTCATCGACCACTTCCCGCTGGTGGTCTGGCAGACCGGGTCCGGCACCCAGACCAACATGAATGCCAACGAGGTGATCGCCAACCGCGCCATCGAGATCCTGGGCGGCGAGATCGGCTCGAAGAAGCCGGTCCATCCGAACGATCACGTCAACATGGGGCAATCCTCGAACGACACCTTCCCGACGGTGATGCACATCGCCGCCGTCGAGCAGCTGGGTCACGAGCTGATCCCGTCGCTCGAGCATCTGCACGCGGCCCTGGACGGCAAGGCGCGTGAGTTCGCGGACATCGTCAAGATCGGCCGCACCCATCTGCAAGACGCGACGCCGCTGACCCTCGGCCAGGAATTCTCCGGCTATGTGGCACTGCTCGACCATGCGAGCCGCGACCTTGAGCGCTCGCTGGGTGGCCTCCGCGAGCTGGCTGTCGGCGGCACCGCCGTTGGCACCGGTCTCAACGCGCATCCTGAATTTGGCGACCGCGCCGCCTCTCACATCTCGTCGCTCACGGGCCAGCCCTTTGTCTCGGCGCCGAACAAGTTTTCCGCGTTGTCCGGCCACAACGAGTTCGTGATCGCCAGCGGAGCCGTGAAGGCACTGGCCTGCGCGCTCATGAAAATCGCGAACGACATCCGGTGGCTGGCCTCGGGCCCGCGCTGCGGTCTCGGCGAACTCACCATTCCGGAGAATGAACCCGGATCCTCGATCATGCCGGGCAAAGTGAATCCCACGCAGTCGGAAGCGATCACGATGATTGCCGTCCAGGTCATGGGCAACGACACGGCCATCGGCATCGCGGCCTCACAGGGCAATTTCGAGCTCAACGTCT
>JAJUFW010000158.1 GCA_029263555.1 Alphaproteobacteria bacterium | reverse complement strand
CCCAGGCAGGACCGCAGATCGCGATTCCGACGGCAAGGGCCACGCCGTAGACGGGCCTGCCCATGGCGGAGAACCAGCAGCGTGCCGAAGTGAGCATCAATATCGCCTCATCGTTGGATCGATCACGGCGGCCCAGGCATCTATGCCGCCGGCGACGTTCATCGCCCGGTCGTACCCCCGGCCGCGCAACCACATCGTCGCTTGTAGGCTGCGTACCCCATGATGACACAATACCGCAAGCGGACGGTCGCGAGGGATTTCATTAATGCGATCGGGCAGCTCGGAAAGCGGAATCTCGAGACTGTGCTCGATCGAACACAGCTCGATCTCCTGCGGCGCCCTTACGTCGAGGATGACAAGGTCGGGATCCGACCGGCGAAGCCGGTCAAGCTCCGCAACCTCGATGCTTAAGCCGTCACCCTCCATGGGCGATCCTAGAACTGGAATGCGGGCTTGGGCTCGAATCCGGGCAGATACGGGGTGGAGGCATCGAACAGGGCGCGACGGGACAACGCCCGTCCGGTCCTCTGGTAAAGCGTCGCCCGGCCAACGCCATCCCGATCAGCCACCACGACCACCAGTCGGCCTCCATCGGCGAGCTGGTCGGTGAGCGACTCCGGCACCTCCGCGACGCTGCCGTTGATGAGTATCGCCTGATACGGTGCCTGACCAGGATAGCCCTCCCGCAAAGCGCCCTCGACAACGACCGCGTTATCGACGCCGATCTGGGGAAGAAGTTCCGTCGCCCGCGCCGCAAGGTCCGGGTCGCTTTCGACGGCGACCACGGCACTGGCCAGTTTCCCCAGGACGGCGGACGAATAGCCGGTCCCGCATCCGATATCGAGGACGATGTCCCCGGGTTCGATCGCGGCATGGTCGATGAGACGGGCCAGGACCATCGGCTCGACGAGATAGCGGCCGTCGGCAATGCGGATATCCTCGTCAACATAGGCGATGCCGCGGGCCGACGCCGGCACGAACAGCTCGCGCGGGATGTTCGCCATGGCATTCAGCAGGGCGAAGTTGGTCACCTTGTTCGGCTTGATCTGCCCTTCGACCATGTTGAATCGAGCGGCGGCGTAATCCATGTCGTAAGCGTTCCGCGCTAAAGGTCCGATGTACCGTCCGGCAATGGGACGGGTCCGAGTCCGGCCGAAACCGTTTCTGCAGGACATCTGCAACCGTCTCTGCCAGCCTCGGCTATATACAGGTGCGGCCCAATGGAAACAACGGATTATGGCGTTGCGGGTCGGCCATGGCTCCTTCGCCCGGCGGACGGCGCGTTCGGGCGGATGGCAGGCGAACGGAGGATTGCGAGTTGGGCGTAAGGCGTATCGTTGCGAACATCGGCTCCCCGGGCGTCGACGGAGCCCATGCCTTCTATGGCGACATCCTTGGCATGGAGGTCGTGATGGATCACGGCTGGATCGTCACCTTCGCCGGCGACGGAAGCGCAAGGCCGCAGCTCAGCATCGCATAGGAAGGCGGTTCGGGGACGCCAGTGCCGGATCTTTCGATCGAGGTCGATCATCTCCACGAGGTTCTCGCGAAGGTGCGGCAGGCGGGCATTCCGATCGAATACGGACCGGCATCGGAGCCGTGGGGCGTCCGCCGCTTCTATATCCGCGATCCCTTCGGCCGGCTGGTGAACATTCTGAGCCACGGCTGACGGCCGCGCCGATCCGGACCCTCCCCAGATCGCCATCGCCCATTGACTTGGGCGAGAAAAAAGGGTCAATAGGCCCCCGCGGCGGCGCGATGGCTGAGTGGTCAGGCAGCGGACTGCAAATCCGTGTACCCGGGTTCGATTCCCGGTCGCGCCTCCAAAACCGGTCCGAACGAGAAAGGGAATTTTTTCAAACTTCGGACTAGCATCGGCGGACGGGCTTTGCTATAAGCCCGGCCCACGGACGCCGGGGGATACTTCGGTGATCCTCTGATCCCCGATAGCTCAGTTGGTAGAGCAGGTGACTGTTAATCACCGGGTCGCAGGTTCGAGTCCTGCTCGGGGAGCCACCCTTCTCAATAGCGGGTGACACCGCATCCGCCGCACGCAAGGCGTGCGGAAGCCGAATTTTCCCAAGATCGGTTATCGAGACGTGCGCCAAGTGGCGCCTCTCGACCGCGGCCAGCGCGAACTCATCGCTGGACGGCGTACGTGATGGGACAATGTTTCCCGGGCAGAATTCGGACGCCGTCTGTTACGCCGAATCCGGGAAGACCTGCATCAGGGACGCGGTGCGTCCGCGGGCTCACGGATTGATTCCACAGGGGTCGCCGTTTCGAATTCCGGCCGCGGATCGGCCCGGCCGTTGCGCCCCGACAGGCGACACTCGAGTAGGTCTAACGGGACCCGCCCTGCCGCGACGGGCGCCCGTTGCGAACCGGCCGTCAGGCCGCGTCGTCGTCGCGGCCCAGGGCCCGCACGAGATCGACCAGGCGCTTGCGCACCGTCGGGTCGATGATGCGGTAATAGGCCCTGACCAGTTCCAAGGTTTCGCGGCTGGCCATCCGGTCCGAGGCTTCGGCTTCGATCGCGGGGGGAGCGTTACGTTCCTGCACGGACGCGGGCAGGCCCTCGAAGAAATAGGAAATCGGCACGTCCAGTATCTTCGTCAGCAGATGCAGTCTGCTGGCGCTGATCCGGTTCGCGCCTCTTTCGTATTTCTGCACCTGCTGGAACGAGACGCCGAAGGCCTGCGCCAGTTTCTCCTGGCTCATTCCAAGCAGGGTCCGGCGCTGACGCAGTCGCGCACCTACATGCACGTCCACGGGGTCCGGGCCGTCCTCGGCAATCGTTTTGCGGCGCTTCTGTCGGGTTGAAGCGGTCACGGTCATGCCAAACTCCAAATTCTCGTTCTTTCCGGCAGCCATATGTGACTGCCGAGGCATTCGCCGGCTCTGCGCAGCGCCGGCGGCGATGGAACTGACATATTCCGGCGCAGGACGCCAGCAACATCAGCAGATGGCAGATTTAATGACGGGCTCAACTTTCCGCAATTCGTCCATAGGTATATGGCATCGGATCAAGTGCCCGCTTTCCGTGCGCCGGGCGGGCGGCCGCTCCTTCTCGCAGATCCTGCCGAGCTTTCGCGGACATCGCGTGTGGAACGGACACCCCCCTGGCGGGTCGAGAACGCTCGGGGGCGAGCCTTCGAGGACGATGCGCTTCCTCTTCACGCTCGTGTCGGCTACCGGCACCGCGGACAGGAGCGCCTCGGTATAGGGGTGATAAGGCGGCGCGAATACCTCGTCTGCCGTCCCTTCCTCCATGATCTGCCCCAGATACATGACGACGATGCGGTCGGCCAGATAACGGACCACGGGCAGGTCGTGGCTGATGAACAGCAGGGTCGTCCCATGTCTGCGCTGGATATCCGTCAGGACGCCCGTCACAGCCGCCTGAACGGAAACGTCCAGTGCAGAGACAGGTTCGTCGCAGACGACCATGGCGGGTTGCCCGGCGAACGCGCGGGCGATGCCGATCCTCTGCTTCTGGCCGCCAGAAAGCTGGCGCGGCCGTCGTTCCGCAAGGCCCCGGGGCAACTTCACGAGATCGAGCAGATGATGGACCCGCTCCGCGATCCGGTCGCGTCCCTTCTCGCCCCCGAGCTTCCGGACCGCGCGGGCGATCTGGGAGCCCACGGTCCGGCTGGGGTTCAAGGTTTCGTCCGGATTTTGAAAGACCATCTGCAGGGCCGAAAGCTGCGCTTCCGAACGCCGGCGCACGGGCAGCCCGGCAAGATCTGCGCCGTCGAACAGCAATCGCCCGGATGTCGCAGTTTCCAGCCCCATGAGGACCCGGGCGAAGGTCGATTTGCCGCAGCCGCTCTCCCCGACGATCGCCACCGTCTGACCGCGCCGTGCCTCGAAGCTGAGTTCCTCGTTCGCCTTCACCCATCTGACCCGACGTCCGGATATGACGGCAAGAACCGATCGGTCGTACAGCGGGTAGTATTTCTTCAGGCCGTCGCTCCGCAGCACCACCTGCTGCGCCTCCCGTGGCGGAGGGCTGTCCGCTACCGCCGGCTCCGCCTCCCGACCGATTTCCTTCCATCTCAAGCACCGGACGCGGTGCGCGCCGGATCCGGCGGCATCGAACATCGGGACGCTGCCGGCATCGCAGCGACCCGCCAGGAAATGATCGCATCTGGGCCCGAACCGGCACCCCCTCGGACGCTCATGGGGAAGCGGCACCTGGCCGCGGATCGGTTTGAGCGGATTGCTTGCCTTGTTCCGTCCGGGGGCGACCACGCAACCGACCAGGCCTCGCGTGTAGGGATGCCGGGGATCCTCGAAGACTTGGCGGACCGGCCCCTCCTCGACCACTTGGCCGGCATACATGACGGCAACCCGCGAGCAGGTTTCAAGGATCAATCCAAGATTGTGGCTGATGTAGAGAACGGCGGTGCCGGTCGTCTGCCTGATCTCCCGGATCAGTTCCAAGATGCTGGCCTCAACGGTCACGTCGAGCGCGGTCGTCGGCTCATCGAGCAGCAGGAGGGACGGATCGGCAAGCATGGCCATGGCGATAACGACCCGCTGCTGCTGGCCGCCCGAAAGCTGATGCGGATAGGCCGACATCATCCGTTCCGGGTCCGCCAGCTTCACGTCGGCGAGGACCTTCAGCGCCCGGGCGCGGGCGATGCCTCGCGTACAGCCCGGCAGATGGTGGAGCGGGACCTCCATGAGCTGGCGGCCGATCGTCATGCTCGGGTTCAGGGCCGACATCGGCTCCTGATAGACCATGCCGATTTCGGCCCCGCGCAGACGGCGCAGCTCCTCGCCGCGCATCCGCGTCAGCTCCTGCCCCCGCAAGCGGATCGACCCGGCGCAGATCCTGCCGTTTCCGCCGACATGGCACATGATCGCCCCGGCGACCGTCGACTTGCCGCAGCCGCTTTCGCCGACCAGCCCGACCGCCTCGCTCTCACCCACGGTCAGGTCGAAATCGGTAACCGCGCGCACCTCGCCCGCCCTCGTGGCATAGGCGACGCTGAGTCCCCGAACTTCCAGCAGCGGCCCGTCTGCAGGCGTCCGCGCGAGAATGGCCATCGGTCAGTCCTTCATCGAAATTTCGCGGAGACCGTCCGCCAGCATGTTGAGACCCAGCACGAGGGAAGAGATCGCAAGGGCCGGAAAGACGGTCATGTGGGGAGCGAAGGTGGCCATCGCACGGCCTGCGCTTATCATCCCGCCCCAATCGGGGTCGGGCGGGGGCAAGCCCAGCCCGAAGAAGCCCAGAACACCGATCGTTATCGTCGTGTATCCGAGCCTCAGGCAGGCATCCACGATCAGCGGCCCGCGGGCGTTGGGCAGGATTTCCGCGAACATGACGTACCAAGCGCTCTCGCCTCTGGTCTCGGCTGCCGCGACATAGTCCCGGCTGCTGAGGTCGAGGGTCAGGCTGCGGACGATCCGCATGATCCCCGGCGCACTTGCGAATACGACGGCGAGGACGATGTTCAGACCGGACGGTCCGAAGGTCGTGATGATCACGACATAGAGAACCAGCACGGGGAAGCTGAGGATCAGGTCTGCGACGCGACTGAGAACATCGTCGATCCAGCCGCGCATGTAGCCCGCCGCCAGTCCCATCACGATGCCGACCGCATAGGCGGCCGCCGTGGCGGAGGTGGCATAGATCAACACTGTCCGTGAGCCGAACGCGATGCGGGAAAGAATGTCCCGGCCGAGGTGATCGGTACCGAGCCAGAACGTGCCGCCATCCGGCGCGGATGCCCCCGGCGGCTGGAACGGGACAAGCTGGGCGTTCGGACCATAGGCTGCGATCTCGCCCGCGAAGATGGCCACGAGCGCCCAGAAGAGGATGATGACGGCGCCGGCCGCCGCGATCCGGCTCTCTCCAAGGCTCCCGATGTGCCGGAAGACCCGGAGGGCACGGTCGGTGAGACCGTTTTCGCTCATCGGTCCATTCCCGCCCTCAGGTGAACCGGATCCGCGGATTGAGATAGGTATAGGCGATGTCGGCGACCGTCTGCGTCGCCACGGCGACGAAGACGGAAACCAGGGCACAGGCCTCGATGACGTAGATGTCCTGGTTCAGTGCCCCTTCCAGCAGAAGCGCCCCGAAACCCTTGTAGGCGAAGGCGAACTCGACCACGAGGACGCCCGAGAGGAGCCAGTTGACCTGGAGGATGATGACCGTGAACGGCGCAATCAGGGCGTTCCTCAGGGCATGCCTGGTCACGACATGCCGGAACGGAATGCCCTTCAGCACGGCCGCCCGGATGTAGGCGGTCTGCATCACCTCGGCCATGGAGGCGCGCATCATCCGCGTGATGTAGCCGAACCCGTAGAGGATGAGGACCATGGCCGGAAGGATCAGCTGAACCGGATCGAAGCCTTCGGCCATCATGCTGATTCCCGGCAGCCAGCCGAGCCAGTAGCTGAACACGAAGGTCAGGAGAACGGCGCTGGCGAACTCCGGGATCGAGGTCGTCAGGACCGAAACGAAGCTGATCGACCGGTCCAGCCACGAACCTTCGCGCATCCCCGCAAGGACGCCGAGGGCGATCGACAGGGGGACCATGACCGCAAGAACGACGGCGCCCAGAACGCCCGTATTGGCCAGTCTCTGCGCCAGCAGTCCGGCGACCGGCACCTTGAATACGATCGATTCGCCGAAATCGCCGCTCAAGATTCGGCCCAGCCATTCGACATAGCGGACGGACCAGGGACGGAGATAGCCGTTCGCCTCGAGCCAGAGCCGGCGCTGCTCCTCGGAGATGTAGGGGCCGAGGACCTTGGTCGCCACCGCCTCCCCATTCACCTCGAGCAGCAGAAAGACCAGGATGGATACGGCCAGCATCGTGAGCAGCATGTAGACGAGCCGCTTGCCGAGAAAAATCACCAAGGGCGGGCCCTCCACATCGGCGGTTCAT
>JAJUFW010000085.1 GCA_029263555.1 Alphaproteobacteria bacterium | reverse complement strand
GAATGAAGTGCTGCTATCTCGGAGCGGCCCGGACGGCTGCCGAGGCTAGCTGGCCTCGGCGCCGGAGATTATCTCGATCAGCTCCTTGGTGATGTTGGCCTGACGCGTCCTGTTTTAGGTCAGCGTCAGCTTGTTGATCATTTCCCCGGCGTTGCGCGTCGCGTTGTCCATCGCCGTCATCCGCGCGCCCTGCTCGCCCGCGGCGCTTTCCAGAAGCGCCTTGTAGATCTGGATGGACAGGTTGCGCGGCAGCAGCTCACGCAGGATCGCGTCCTCGTCCGGTTCGAACTCGTAGATCGCGTTGCCGCCCGCCGCGGCCCCGGTCTCTTCCGATTCGGGGAAGGCGACCGGGATCAGCTGCTGGGTGGTGGGGATCTGGGAGATCGCCGACTTGAAGCGGTTGTAGAGGATGGTGCAGACGTCGAACTCGCCGGCATCGAACATGGCCAGCACCCGGTCCGCGATCCGGTCGGCCGCAGCGAAGCTGAGCCGCGGCCGGTCGATCTCGGTGAAGCCCTCGACCAGGTCCTTCCCGAAGTCGCGGCGCAGGTTGTCGCGGCCCTTCCGGCCGACCGTCAGGATCTTGACCGTCTTGCCGTCCGCCTTCAGCGCCCGGATGTGCCGGCGCGCCTCGCGGGTGATCTGGGCGTTGAAGCCGCCGGCCAGGCCGCGGTCGGAGGTGACGACGATCACCAGATGAACATCGTCCTTCCCCGTCCCGGCCATCAGCTTCGGCCCCTGGCCGGCCACGTTCACGCGGCCGGCGAGGCTGGCCAGCATGCGCTCCATCCGCTCGGAGAACGGGCGCCCGGCCTCGGCCTGCTCCTGAGCGCGGCGCAACTTGGAGGCCGCGACCATTTTCATGGCCGAGGTGATCTTCTGCGTCGACTTGACGCTGGAGATCCGGTTTCGAAGGTCCTTAAGGCTTGGCATGCCGGCCTGCGATCAGTCTCGTGCTTCGTTCGGTGCTCAAATCTGCGGGATTCCCCGGGACGGGCCTCAGGCGAACACCTTGGCGAAGTTCTGGATGAAGGCGGTCAGCTTCTCTTCCGTCTCCGGCGAGAGCTGCTTCTCCTCGCGGATGGTCGCCAGGATGTCGGCACCCTTCGACCGCACCTCGTTGAGAAGGCCTTCCTCGAACCGGCTCACGTCGTTCACCGCGACATTGTCCAGGAACCCGCGGACGCCGGCGAAGATCGAAACCACCTGCTCCTCGACCGGCAGCGGCGAGAACTGCGGCTGCTTCAGGAGCTGGGTCAGGCGTGCGCCGCGCGCCAGCAGCTTCTGGGTCGAGGCATCGAGGTCGGACGCGAACTGCGCGAAGCTCTCCATTTCACGGAACTGGGCGAGCTCGAGCTTGATGCGGCCGGCGACCTGCTTCATCGCCTTGATCTGAGCGGCCGAACCGACGCGGCTGACCGACAGGCCGACGTTGATGGCCGGACGGATGCCCTTATAGAACAGGCCGGTCTCCAGGAAGATCTGGCCGTCGGTGATCGAGATCACGTTCGTCGGAATGTAGGCCGACACGTCGCCGGCCTGGGTCTCGATGATCGGCAGCGCCGTCAGCGACCCCGCGCCGTGCTCGTCGTTCAGCTTCGCCGCGCGCTCCAGCAGGCGGGAATGCAGGTAGAAGACGTCGCCCGGATAGGCCTCGCGCCCCGGCGGACGGCGCAGCAGCAGCGACATCTGGCGGTAGGCAACGGCCTGCTTGGACAGGTCGTCGTAGATGATCAGCGCATGGCGGCCGCTGTCGCGGAAGAACTCGCCCATGGCGCAGCCGGTGTAGGGCGCCAGGAACTGCATCGGCGCCGGCTCGGACGCCGTGGCGGCGACGACGATCGAGTATTCGAGCGCGCCATTGTCCTCCAGGGTCTTCACCAGCTGGGCGACCGTCGAGCGCTTCTGGCCGACCGCGACGTAGACGCAGTACAGCTTCTTCGATTCGTCGCTGCCGGCGTTGATCGCGCGCTGGTTGAGGATGGTGTCGATCGCGACGGCCGACTTGCCGGTCTGGCGGTCGCCGATGATCAGCTCACGCTGGCCGCGCCCGATCGGCACCAGCGAGTCGACGGCCTTGAGGCCGGTCTGCATCGGCTCGTGCACCGACTTCCGGGGAATGATGCCCGGGGCCTTGACCTCCACGCGCTGCATGCGCGCGGCCTTGATCGGGCCCTTGCCGTCGATCGGGTTGCCAAGGGCGTCGACGACGCGGCCCAGCAGCCCCTCGCCGACCGGGACCTCGACGATCTGGCCGGTACGCTTGACGGTGTCGCCCTCTCGGATCGCCCGGTCCTCGCCAAAGATCACGACGCCGACATTGTCGTTCTCGAGGTTCAGCGCCATACCCTTGACGCCGCCCGGGAATTCGACCATCTCGCCGGCCTTGACGTTGTCGAGACCGTAGACGCGCGCGACGCCGTCACCGATCGACAGCACCTGGCCGACCTCGGCCACGTCGGCTTCAGTCCCGAAATTGGCGATCTGCTCCTTGATGATCGCGGAAATTTCGGCGGCGCGGATTTCCATCAGCCAATCCCTTTCATGGCAAGTTGCAGCTTGCTTAGCTTGGTGCGCAGGGAGCTATCGACCATGCGCGAACCGACTTTGACGATAAGACCGCCCAGAAGCGACGGGTCGACGGTGACATTGACCGCCACATTCTGGCCGACCGTCTTCTTCAGCTGGTCGGTCAGCGCCGTCATCTGCCGGGCATCGAGATTCGTGGCCGACGTGACCTCGGCGGTCACCTCGCCGCGGCGGCGAGCGAGTTCGGCCAGATAGGCATCGATCATTCCCCGCAGCGCGAACAGGCGGCGGTTGGACGCCACCAGCCCGATGAACTTGCGCGTGAGCTCAGAGGCTCCCGACTTGTCCAGGACCGCGGCCATGGCGCGCCGCTGCTCGTCGCGGCTCAGCACCGGGCTGGAGACCAGACGCCTCAGATCGTCGCTCTCCGCCAGCATCGACTTGATCCCCTTGAGATCCTCGGCGACCTGGTCGAGCGCCTTGCTTTCGTCCGCCAGATCGAACAGAGCCGCCGCATAGCGCTCGGCGATCTGGGACTGGCCTGTGCTGGTGGATGCCACTGAAAACCTCGAACGATCTGGTTCGGCCCGGAAGTAAGGGCCCGGAAACAGAGCCAGAAACAAAGGAAACCGCGCCGCAGCAGTACCCTGCCCGCTCGGCCGCGCGTCATCTAACACACCGGGGCGGCACGCGCAACCACTCCGCCACCCAGAACGCGCCGTGTTCGCGCGGATTCTGCCCTCAAAGAAAGCTGTAGGGATCGACATCGACAGTGACGCGCACCGACCCCGGAACGCTGACGCGCGAAAGCCAGTCCGCGACCACCGGCTGCACGCGGACGCCGCGCCCGGCTTTCAGGAGCAGGCGCCGGCGATGGCGCCCGCGCAGGACGGCAAGCGGCGCCGGCGCCGGTCCCAGCACCTCGACCCCGTCGGCGCGGGGCGCCGTCCGGCCCAGATTGGCCGCCACCCGGTCCACCAGCCCCGCATCCGGCCCCGAGACCACAAGCGCGACCAGCCGGCCGAAGGGCGGCATGCCCCTCAGCGCCCGGGCATCGACCTCCCGCGCCAGGAAGCCGTCCCGGTCGCCTTCGACCAGGGCCTGCAGCACCGGATGCTCGGGCATGTAGGTCTGCAGGAGGACGCGGCCCGGCCGCTCCGCCCGGCCGGCGCGCCCTGCGACCTGATGCAGCAGCTGATAGGTGCGCTCCGTCGCCCGGAGGTCGCCGCCCGCCAGCCCCAGATCGGCGTCGACGACGCCGACCAGGGTCAGGAGCGGGAAATGGTACCCCTTGGCGACGAGTTGGGTGCCGATCACCAGGTCGACCTCGTGGCTTTCGATCTGCCGCACCAGCTCCGCCGCCTGGATCGGCCCGTGGATGAGGTCCGACGCCATGACGATGGCGCGCAGGCCGGGGAAACTTTCGGCCACCTCCTCGGCGATCCGCTCGACACCCGGGCCGCAGGCGCGGAAGCTGCCCTCGGTCTCGCAGGCGGGGCACCTCGCCGGCAGTTCGGTCGAATAGCCGCAGTGATGGCATTGCAGCCGGCCGGCCAGGCGGTGCTCGACCAGCCAGGCGGTGCAGTTCGGGCATTCGAGGCGATGCCCGCAATAGCCGCAGAGGGTCAGCGGCGCATAGCCCCTTCGGTTGAGGAAGAGCATGGCCTGCTCGCCGGCGGCGACGGTCTCGGCGATCGCCAGCTTCAGGGTCGGCGACAGGAAGCGCTGGCGCTCCGGTCGGTCCAGGCGCAGGTCGATGCATTCGATCGCCGGCAGGACGGCGCTCCCGTGGCGTCCGGGCAGATGGATCCGCCGGTATCGGCCCTGGTCGGCGTTGACGCTGCTCTCGAGCGACGGGGTCGCCGAGACCAGGACGATCGGGATCTCGCCCAGCCGGGCCCGGACGACCGCCATGTCCCGGGCATGATAGATGACGCCTTCCTCCTGCTTGAACGCCTGCTCGTGCTCCTCGTCCACGACGATCAGCCCCAGCTCCGGATAGGGGAGGAACAGGGCCGAGCGGGCGCCGACGACGACCCGCGCCTCGCCCTCCGCGACCGCGCGCCAGGTCGACCGGCGCTGGGCGGAGGTGAGGTCGGAGTGCCACTCGACCGGCGGGACTCCGAAACGGGCTTCGAACCGACGAAGCCACTGGGCAGAAAGCGCGATCTCCGGCAGCAGGACCAGGACCTGGCGGCCGGCCTCCAGCGCCTCGGCGATCGCTTCGAAATAGACCTCCGTCTTGCCGGAGCCGGTGACCCCGTCGAGCAGCGTCACCCCGAACCCGCCGCCCTGCACCTGTTCGCGCAGCGTCCGGGCGGCGGCGGCCTGGTCGGGCGAAAGCTCGACCCGCGTCCCGCTCCCGTCCGGGCGGCGCAGGCCGGACGGGCGGGCGGGCAGCGCGACCGCCTCGATCAGGCCGATCTCCGCCATCCCCTTCAGGACGCCGGTGCCGCAGCCGGCCTCCCGCGCCAGCTCGACGGGCAGGCGCGGCGGACCGTCGCCCAGCACTTCCAGCACCCGCCGGCGCGCCGGCGTCAGCCTCGCGTCGGCAATGTCCACCGTACCCCGCCGGTAGGCGAGAACGGGGCGCGGCGGCTCCAGCGCCGCCGGCGCGCTCAGGGTCATCTTCAGCACGGCGCCGGGAGGGCTCATCACATAGGCGGCGACCCAGTCGACGAAGCTGCGGCCGACCTCCGGCAGGGGCGGCGCGTCGTGGCGGGCGATGACCGGCTTCAGCCGGTCCGCGGCGACCCGCCCCGTTGCCGGCCCCCAGACGACGCCGGTAAGCTCCCGATTGCCGAGAGGAACCTGGACGTAGTCCCCCGGCGCCAGGCGCAGCCCGTTCGGAACGCTGTAGTCGTAGGCTTCGGCAAGTGGTAAAGGCAGCAGCACCCGAACGCGCCCGGGCGTTTCCCCGGCTCCGACAGGGGCCCGGGAATTGGCATGGTCATCACCCATCGGCTAAGCTCGGGTGTTGGTTTACGAGATATTGCGACGTCGTGCCGCGTCCCGTCCGGAAGGAAACACAGTTCATGAAGTTCTTTATCGATACCGCCGACCTCAATGAGATTCGCGACCTGGCTTCCACCGGGCTTCTGGACGGCGTGACCACCAACCCCTCGCTGGTTGCCAAGTCCGGCCGCAACTTCCTGGACCTGGTCGCGGAGATCTGCGACGTCGTTCAGGGTCCGGTCAGCGCCGAAGTCGCCGCGGTCGACTTCGACACCATGCTGGCCGAGGCCAAGGTTCTTGCCAAGATCGCGCCGAACGTCGCGGTGAAGGTGCCCCTGACGCCCGCCGGACTCAAGGTCTGCCGCCATATGAGCGACGAGGGCACGCAGGTCAACGTGACGCTGTGCTTCTCGCCCGGGCAGGCGCTGCTTGCGGCGAAGGCCGGCGCCGCCTTCATCAGCCCCTTCGTCGGCCGCCTGGACGACATCGGCCATGACGGCATGCAGCTCATCGCCGAGATCGTCCAGATCTACGACATGTATCCCGAGATCACGACCGAGGTGCTGGTGGCGTCGATCCGCGGCCCGCAGCACGTGATCGAGGCGGCGAAGCTGGGCGCCCATGTCGCCACGATGCCGCCCAACGTGCTGCGCCAGCTCTACAAGCATCCGCTGACCGACAAGGGGCTCGAGGCCTTCGTCGCGGATTGGGAGAAGACCGGGCAGTCCATCCTCGGCGCCGCCAAGACCGCAAAGGCGGTCTAGGGACAGCCGCAGACACGGGGTATCGAGGCAGAAGGGCATGGTTCAGGAAACCTGGCGCAGCGATCGGGACGGTCAGAGCCGGATCACCGACGCCGACATCGCGGCGTGGCTGGTCGCCCATCCCGATTTCCTGAACCAGCACCCGGAGGTGCTGGCGCGGCTGAATCCGCCGCCATCGACCCGCCCTGACGGCGTCGTCGACCTGCAGAGCTTCATGGTCGAGCGGCTGCGCGCCGAGGTCGAGCGGCTGAAGGGCCAGCAGCGGGCGATCATCAGCGCCTCCCGGGCCAATCACAACAGCCAGAACCGGGTCCACGCGGCGGTGCTGTTCCTCCTGGATGCCGAGGATTTCGAGCATCTGATCCAGACCATCACCACGGATCTGGCCGTCCTTCTGGACCTGGACGTCGTCTCGCTGCTGATCGAGTCGAACGGACACGACATTCCCCAGGCGCTGACATCGGGGATCCGCGTCGTCGACGAAGGGTTCGTCGCGCATCTGATGGGCGGGCGCGATATCGTGCTGGCGGGGGACGTCAAAGGCGACGAAGCGCTGTTCGGCTCGGCCGCCGGACTCGTCCGCAGCCATGCGCTCGCCCGGCTCAACGTCTCCAGCGAGACGCCGCCCTGCCTGCTCGCCCTCGGCTCGCGCGAGCCCGACATGTTCCACGACGGCATGCGGACCGAGCTCATGAGCTTCATGGCGCGGGTCATGGAACGGTGCATCCGGGCATGGCTGGACCTGCCGCCCTAGGCGCGGGCGAGGACGGGCCGCCGGCGCCGGAAGACGCCGAGGGGAGCGGCCTCGCCTTCCTGTGCGCCGCCGACACCGCCGATGCGTGCCTTCGCTGGCAGCGCTGGCTCGCCGTCGAGAAGGCCTCGTCGGTCCATACCGTCAGGGCCTATGTCGGCGACGTGACCGGATTTCTCGCCTTTCTGCGCGACCATCTGGGGCGCCGGCCCTCGCTCAACGACCTCGGCAATGCCGGCCTGCGCGACTTCCGCGGCTATCTGGCCCATCGGGCGGGCCGGGGAACCGGCGTCGCCAGCCGGGCCCGGAATCTTTCAGGCATCCGCAGCTTCTTCCGCTATCTCGACCGCTCGGGCCTGCTCCACAACCCCGCCCTTGCGGGGCTTGCGACGCCGAAGCGCCCACGCGTCCTGCCCCGCCCGCTGGCCGAGGACGATGCGCTGGCGACGGTCGACACGGCGCCGGACCTCGCCACGGAGGACTGGCTCGGCCTGCGCGACCGGGCGCTTTTCGCGCTGCTCTACGGCTGCGGGCTGCGCCTGGGCGAGGCGCTGTCGCTCAGCCGCCGCGACCTGCCGGAAGACGGCAGGCTGACCGTGCTCGGCAAGGGGGGCAAGCAGCGGCAGGTCCCGGTGCTGCCGCCGGTCAGGGACGCCCTGCGGGACTATGTCGCGGCCTGTCCCTTCGCGCTCTCCGCCGACGGCCCGCTGTTCGTCGGGGCCCGGGGACGGCGCCTCAATCCCGGCGTCGCGGAACGCCAGATGCGCACCCTGCGGGCGGCGCTGGGGCTGCCGGACACGGCGACGCCCCACGCGCTCCGCCACAGCTTCGCGAGCCATCTTCTGGCCGGGGGCGCCGATCTCCGTGCGATCCAGGAGCTGTTGGGCCACTCCTCGCTGTCGACGACCCAGCGCTACACCGAAGTGGACGACGCGCGGCTCATGGAAATCTACCGCAACGCCCATCCCCGGGCGGCGAGTCCGGGACAGCGGACACCGCCCAGGGACTGAATTCGCGCCCCGCGCGGGCGGCTGCTCCCTCATTGCCGGCAGGTCATCGACCCGGGTGTCGAGCGACCGGCGCAATGTCCGCGCCGGCGTTTCCCCGAAATGGGCGCGGTAGGCCAATGACGTGTCGGATGAGCGTGTCGGCGAGCTATCGCTACAGCGACAATGACTATGATGCCCGTCAGGCGATCTTCCCTGAGGCGCGACACGACCGACAGCAGACCGTCGGCGCCGCCGTCCTGTGGGATCTGAGCGAACGCCTGTTTTCCGGCGTGGCGGCGCGCGCCGAGTACACCTTCATCGACAATCGTTCGAACCTGGCTCTGTTCGACCGCAGGCGACACATCGCCACGGTCGGCCTGCAGATCACTTTCTTGAGACGGTGTGTCCTACCGCCCGAACAGGGCGGCGGCGCGGCGACGCCAGCGGTCGGCCTGGCGCTCGGCGAAGGAATAGGTCCGGTTGACCACCGGGAAGCGTCGGCGGCTCCTGACCACCAGCGCCCGCGCCCAGGTGTGGACCCGGGCCAGGATGATCAGGCCTATGAACAGGAACAGGAAACCCTGCAGGAAGGGCAGGAACAATCCGGCGATGCCCAGGAGGACGAAGGTCCAGCCGAGGATTATGAGCCCTATGGTCTTGGCGCGAGCGGTCATCTGACTTCGAGGTCGGGGCGGGTGCGGCCTCCCTCAAATGAGAACGGCGGCGGGCCGTTCAAGCCCGGAGGGGCCGCGGCCACCGCCACGGCCCCTCCGCCTGGCCGTCAGATGTGGAGCGCCCGGCCGTCGACCGCCAGCGCGGCCTCCTTGACCGTCTCGTTCAGGGTCGGATGGGCGTGGCAGGTCCGGGCGATGTCCTCGGCCGAGGCGCCGAACTCCATCGCCATCGCGCATTCGGCGATCATGGTCCCGGCCTCGGCGCCCATGATGTGCACGCCCAGGACCCGGTCGGTCTTCT
>JAJUFW010000121.1 GCA_029263555.1 Alphaproteobacteria bacterium | reverse complement strand
CTCGTCGCTCATGGGCATCGGCGGCGGACAGATCAGCGTTCCGACGCTTGTGCTGTGCAACTATCCGGTGCGCCGCGCCGTCGGGACCTCTTCGGCGATCGGTCTCGTGATCGCTGTCTTCGGTACCGCGGGCTTCATCATCGCCGGCTGGGGCCGGGAGGGGCTGCCGCCCTTCAGCCTGGGATTCGTGAACGCTCTCGCGTTCCTGGCCTTCGTGCCGACGACGGCGGCCTTCGCCCCGATCGGAGCGCGGATCGCGCACAGCATCCCGTCGGTCTGGCTTCGCCGGGTCTTCGCGCTGTTCCTGACGACCATGTCGCTGCGCCTGTTCTGGGAACTCCTCGGCTAGCGGCCGCCGCGGGGACTCGCCTCCGTTTCAGGAGCGACGGTCGCGCGTCCGGAAGAATTCGTCGATCGTCGTCGCGGCCTTTTCCAGATGGGCCTTCAGGATTCCGATGGCCCGCTCCGCTTCCCGTTTCTCGGCCGCGTCCAGCATCGCGCGATGCTCGTCCTGGGAAAGGTGGTCACGGCCCTTGGCCGCCAGATGGAAGCGCAGATACCGGTCCGCTGCCGCCAGCTGCTGCTCGACCAGCGCCAGAAGCTTCACCCGTCCGGCCCGGGCATAGAGCGACATGTGAAAGCGGCGGTTGAGCTCTCCCAGCCGAACCGGATCCTGCTCCGCATCCATCTCGGCGATCAGCTCGCGCCCGCGGTCGAGATCCTCCGCCGTCAGGGCCGGGATCGACAGGGCGAAGGCGGCCGGCTCCAGGGCCATCCGGATCGCATAATTGTCGGCGGCGTCGTCGGCCGAGATTTCGGTCACGACGGCGCCCCTGTGGGGCATGAAATCGACCAGGGCCTGCGCCTCGAGCTGGCGCAGTGCCTCGCGGACCGGCATGCGGCTGACGCCGAAGGCATCGGCAAGCTCCTCCTGCCTCAGGGCCGTTCCGCCCGCGATCCGGCCTTCCAGGATCGCGGCACGAAGCGTCGCTTCCACATACTCCGTGGCGGTCCTGTATCGCGGGCCGGCATCTCTGGCGATCTCGGCCAGGGAAGAGCGGTCGTCGTCTCGGTGCACGGGCATCCAATATCCAATTGTTGATTGGATCCAATATACGCTATTTTCGAGGGTCATGTAAGACATCGGCATCCGCATTGGGCGCGGGCGCCAAGGGGAGGCAAGGGGACGGATGCAGACCGGCCGATCACCGCAGATCATGACCGTCGAAACCGTGGAGACGGGCGGTGCTCCGCCACGGTCCGGTTCATCGCCTCGTGCCGGCTGGCAGCTCTTGACCGCGGGGGTCCTTACCGCAGTCGTGGGATTCGCCAGCTCCTTCCCGGTCGTTCTTCAGGGCCTGGACGCGGTCGGCGCGTCGCCCGCGCAGGCGGCGTCCGGCTTGCTCGCCCTCTGCCTTGCGCAGGGTGGGATCGGACTCTGGCTCAGCCTGCGGACCCGCATGCCGATCAGCATCGCGTGGTCGACCCCGGGCGCGGCCCTCCTGATCGCGACGGGCGCGCCGGGCGGCGGCTTCCCCGACGCCGTCGGCGCCTTCCTGGCGTCTTCCGTCCTCATGGTCGCGGCCGGGTTCTGGAAGCCTTTCGGACGTGCCGTCGCCGCGATCCCGCCCGCCCTTGCCAGCGCCATGCTGGCCGGCGTTCTGCTCGATCTCTGCCTGGCGCCGATGCGGGCCGTTGCCGCCATGCCGATGCTGGCGCTGCCGATCCTGGTCGTCTGGGCGGTCGCCCTGCGCTTCGCCCGGCTTTACGCCGTGCCGGTGGCCGTGGCGGTGACGGCAGCCATCATCCTGCTGGCGACGCCGGTCCCCGAAGGGGCGTTGGCCCAGCCCTGGCCGCAACCGGTCCTGGTCGTCCCGACCTTCTCGGTCGACGCGATGGTCGGTATTGCGCTGCCGCTGTTCATCGTCACCATGGCGTCCCAGAACGTCCCCGGGCTCGCCGTGCTGCACGCGAACGGCTACCGGCCGCCGATCGGTCCGCTTTTCGTGTCGACCGGCATGGCGAGCGCCGCCGGGGCCTGGTTCGGCGGGCATGCCGTGAACCTCGCCGCGATCACGGCAGCTCTCTGCGCCGGCCCCGAAGCCCATCCGGACCCCAGCCGTCGCTACCTGGCGGCCGCGGTCTCGGCCGCAGCCTATCTGGTCCTCGCCCTGTTCGCCGGCTTCGCCGCCGCCTTCATCGCGGCCTCGCCGCCCCTGCTGATCCAGGCCGTGGCCGGATTGGCGCTGCTGGGCAGCCTGGGCGGGGCCCTAACCTCGGCTCTCGCCCGGGAGGAGGAGCGCCTGCCCGCCATCCTGACCTTCGTGACGACCGCATCGGGGCTGTCATTCTTCGGGATCGGGGCCGCGTTCTGGGGACTGGTCGCGGGCGCGCTGCTCATGGTCCTGCTGCGGCTTCCGGGCCGTCGCGCCTAGGCTCCCAGCATCGGCAGATCCAGCTGCTCCTGCCGGGCGCTGCGGATCGCTTCCTCATAGCCCGCGTCGGCGTGGCGCATCACGCCGGTTCCCGGGTCGTTGCGCAGGACGCGGGCGATCCGTCGCGCCGCTTCCGGCGTCCCGTCGCAGACGATCACCATCCCGGCGTGCTGGCTGAAGCCCATCCCTACGCCGCCGCCGTGATGAAGCGAGACCCAGGTGGCGCCGCTTGCGGTGTTGATGAGTGCGTTCAAGAGCGGCCAGTCGGATACGGCGTCGGATCCGTCGATCATCCGTTCTGTTTCCCGGTTCGGGCTGGCGACCGATCCTGAGTCCAGATGGTCGCGGCCGATCACCACCGGCGCGCTCAGCTCGCCGGACGCGACCATCTCGTTGAACGCGAGGCCGACCTGGGCCCGGTCCTTCAATCCCAGCCAGCAGATCCGCGCGGGCAGGCCCTGGAAGGAGATGCGCGTCCGCGCCAGGTCCAGCCAGGTGTGGAGATGGGGGGCGTCCGGGATCAGGGCCTTGACCCGTTCGTCCGTCCGGTAGATGTCCTCCGGATCGCCGGACAGGGCGACCCAGCGGAATGGGCCGGTTCCGGTGCAGAAGAGGGGGCGGATATAGGCCGGGACAAAGCCCGGGAAATCGAAGGCGTTGCCGACGCCCGCGTCCTTCGCCATCTGGCGGATGTTGTTGCCGTAGTCGAGAACGGCCGCCCCCCGGTCCTGGAACGCCAGCATCGCCCGCACCTGGACCGCCATCGATGCCTTCGCGGCGGTGACGACGGCGGCGGGATCGCTGTGTTGGCGCGCCTTCCATTCCCCGATCGTCCAGCCGGCCGGCAGATAACCGTGCAGGGGATCATGGGCCGAGGTCTGGTCGGTGACGCAATCCGGCACGATATCGCGCCGGACCAGTTCGGGGAACACCTCCGCCGCATTGCCCAGAAGCCCGACCGAAATCGTCCGGCCCTCGGCGCGGGCGTGCTCCATCCTGCCCAGCGCCTCGTCGAGAGTTCGCGCCTTCGTGTCGCAGTAGCCTGTCCTGATACGGAAATCGATCCGGCTTTCGTCGCATTCGACGGCAATGATGGAAAAGCTGGCCATGGTCGCGGCAAGCGGCTGCGCGCCGCCCATGCCGCCAAGCCCGGCCGTCAGGATCCAGCGGCCGTCCGCTCGGCCGTCGAAATGCCGCCGGGCGACTGCCGAGAACGTCTCGTAGGTGCCCTGCACGATGCCCTGGGTCCCGATATAGATCCACGATCCGGCCGTCATCTGGCCGTACATCATCAGTCCCTTGCGGTCCAGCTCGTGGAAATGCTCCCAGTTCGCCCAATGCGGCACGAGGTTGGAGTTGGCGATCAGCACCCGCGGGGCATCGGCATGGGTCTCGAACACGCCGACCGGCTTGCCGGACTGGACCAGCAGGGACTGATGGTCCTCGAGGCGCCGCAGAACCTCGATCATTCGGTCGAAGCAGTCCCAGTCGCGGGCGGCCCGGCCGATGCCGCCATATACGACCAGGCTTTCCGGATGCTCCGCAACCTCGGGGTCCAGATTGTTCTGCAGCATGCGAAAGGCGGCTTCGGTCTGCCAGCTCCTGCAGTTCAGGTCCGGCCCGTGCGGCGCCCGCACCATCCGGTTCGACAGTCGACTGCCTGCCATGGGATCGACCTCCTTTCAGCGTGGGCGCTGCCCGGACGCGGGGCCACGGGCAGGCAGATCAGTTAACGACTTCGCCTGCGAGGACCCTCTGCCAGAGGCGCGGCGCCATGGGCTCGTAGATCAGGGCGTTCGGATGCGGAACCGACCAGACCGCAAAATCCGCATCATGTCCGGGCACGAGGACGCCCCGCCGGTGGGCGAGGCCCAGTGCACGGGCGGCGATCCGGGTGACTCCGGCCAGCGCCTCGCCGACGGTCAGGCCGAACAGAACGCATCCCATATTGGCCGTAAGCCGGAGCGAGGCGAAGGGCGAGGTCCCGGGGTTGAGATCCGTCGCGACCGCGATCGGCACGCCGGCCCGGCGCAGGGATTCGACCGGGGGCGGGTGCCGTTCGCGCAGGAAGTAGAACGCGCCGGGAAGGAGGACGGCGACCGTTCCGGCCGCCTTCAGGGCGGCGATCCCCGTATCGTCGACATATTCCAGGTGATCGGCGGACAGCGCGCCGTAATCGGCGGCAAGCCGGCTGCCGCCCAGGTTCGAGAGCTGTTCGGCATGCGCCTTCACCGGCAGGCCCACTTCCCGCGCCCGGTCGAACACGCGCCGGCATTGGTCGGGCCGGAACGCCAGATGCTCGCAGAAGACGTCGACGGCATCGGCCAGGCGTTCGGCGGCAGCGGCCGGCAGGATCTCGTCGCAGACCAGGCCGATGTAGTCGTCCGGTCGGCCCTCGAACTCCGGCGGAACCGCATGAGCGGCCAGAAGCGTCGTCGCGACCCGGACGGAGGCCAGCGTGCCGACGCGCCGTGCCGCCCTCAGCTGCTTCAGTTCGTCGGCGACGGTCAGGCCGTAACCCGACTTGATCTCGACCGTGGTGACGCCTTCCGCCAGAAGGGGGCGCAGCCGAAGGGCAGCTGCGTCGGCCAGCTCTTGCTCGGTCGCGGCGCGGGTGGCCTCGACGGTCGCCCGGATGCCGCCTCCGGCAGCGGCGATCTCCGCATAGCTGGCGCCGGCAAGCCTGCGTTCGAATTCGCCGGCCCGGTCTCCCGCCCAGACGAGATGGGTGTGGCAGTCGATGAAGCCCGGGGTGATCCAGCGGCCGGCGACATCGATGACTCCCTCCTCCGGTTCGGCACGCCACGCCGCCATGGGCAGCAACGCCTCGATCTTCCCTCCGCGCGTCCGGAGCGCATAGTCGTCCCGGACGCCGTAGGGCGAATCGCCGCTTCCGTCCATGGTGGCAAGACGGGCGTTGATCCAGCTCCGGGTCGCGATGCGGGCCATCCTCCTGCCCTTGTCCGCACAGGCAACCGCCCGGACGGAGATGTCCGGAGCGGGTGCCACGCGAACGCCGGAAGGGCGGCCCGGTTCCCGGAAGCCGTCGTGGCCCTCCGGCCTAGATCAGCGGGCGGTGAGGAGGAATTTGCCCTTGCCCTCGATCGGCGTCGCCCCGGAAATCTTGGCGATGACCATGCCCGCCTGGACGTAGCGATGGGCTTTCAGGGACCAGACCGGACCGTCCGTCCCGGCGTAGACGGGGGTGCGTGCGCGGGCGTGATCCTCGGCGCACCAGTCGATGATCTCCGCGATCAGGTCGCCCTTCCGGACCCGGTCCCCCAGCTTGACCCGATAGGCGACGATGCCGCTCACCGGTGCCTTCACCATGTCGACCCCGGCGAGCGGGGTCGCTTCGCAGCGGGCTTCCGGCAGCGGCCCGGGGTCGCCCGCCACGATGCCGCGCCGCTGGAGAAACCGGAACAGGTTGTCCGCGTCCGCGGCCGCGGTTTCGTCGTCGACATCCGCCTGCCCCCGCAACTCGACCGTCGCGGCGAGACAGGCGGGGGGAATGGGATGGGCGGTGCCCACATACTCGGTCAGCCGCCACCAGGGCGAGGAGTTCGCCTCGTCGAACGGCTCGCCGCCTGATATCTCCGCCAGCAGCACGGCCTCCGCCTTCAGGTCGGCCGTGAGGTCGCGGGCATTCGGCCATAGCGGCGTGCCCATGTAGACATGGACCAGGGCCTGGTCGTCGCAATGGAGATCGAGGACGATGTCGCTGTCGATCGAGAGCGACAGCAGCGTCTTGCGGAGATGATCCGCCTCGTTCGCCGGGACGACCTCCGCCAACGCGTCCTTCAGGGCCGCCCGGATCAGAGCGACGTTCGCGTCCGGGTCGGGACCCAATCGGTCCGACACCCGCTCCGCCACGGCGGCGGTCAATTCCGGGTAATGGCGGTTGAAGTTCCCCGCGCCCCCCAGATCGAAACGGCCCATCGGCTTCTCGGCCACGAACTGGTCGAGCCCGATGGGATTGGCCATGGGAACGACGATGATCTCGCCCCGGATTTCGCCCTTCCGGTCGGCTTCGTCCAGCCGTCGAATCAGGTGATGGGCGGCGATCGCCCCCGGCACTTCGTCGGCGTGCAGGGACGCCTGGATATAGACTTTGGGTCTTGCCCCGGCCGTGCCGTACCGATGGACAACGATGCTGCGCTGCGTGCCGGCATTGGCGCCGGGCAGCGTAATTCGGGTAACCGTCTTTGACATGGCCATCCGCTTTTCTGGACTTGAGGCCCGCACGCTATTCGAACGCGGGCGGGCTTCCAAGCCCGGTCGCTGCAGTCAGGCGCGGGTGCCGGTCGGGCGCAGCGGGATGATCGTGGCGGTAGGCCCGGTGCGCTCCTTGACGAAGTCGGTCAGCGACAGGTGGGCGGCTTCCAGCAGACAATCCACTTCGGCAATCCCAAGCTCTGCCGCCTCGGTCCGAAGCAATTCCAGGCAAATCATGAGCGCTCGTGCCCGATCCGTGGGGGCGGGGTCGTATTCGGCGACCTCTCCTATTGGATGGTGACCACCAACATTGTCTTCCATTCTCGCGATCCTTCCCCTGCCAGCCTGGTCTTATGTCCGAGAAATGCCCGCGCATGCGGTTCTCGGATTGTTTTCTTTCCCTGCTGGACAATGCCGCTTCTCGCGGCGCAGGTCACGCGGATTTTACGCGTCGTGTAGACGTTTCCTCTCCGGCGCCCGTTGCGAGACAATTCCGTTCGACCGCGATCTGATCTAGCCTGCCGAATCGGGCAACTCACTTGGAACCGACATGCTCACGATCTACAGCGACGACCACCGCCACCAGCATGGCAAGGCCGAACTGAACCACGGCGAGATGATGCCCGTCGTCGAAAAGCCGGAACGGGCGTACACGATTCTCGCCCGCGTGCGCGAGGTCGGGCTGGGTGAGGTGCTGGCTCCGGACGATTTCGGTCTCGATCCGATCCTGCGCGTGCACAGCGAGGACTTCGTCTCCTTCCTCAAGACCGCCTTCGACGAATGGGCGGCGGAACATGGGGAGATCGACGCCTTTCCGATCAACTGGGTGGTGAGGGGGTTGCGCCAGCGGTGTCCGAATCACATCGACGGAAAGATCGGCTATTACGCTGGCGATGCCGGCACGCCCATCACACGGGGCACCTGGAAGGCGATCACCGCGTCCGCCAATGTCGCGCTGACGGGCGCGCGCCGAGTCGCGGAAGGGGAGCGGTCGGTCT
>JAJUFW010000151.1 GCA_029263555.1 Alphaproteobacteria bacterium | reverse complement strand
GTTTCCCCAGTTCACGTCGCGCCGCATCTGCATGAGGGCGGACTGGACCATCGGCCCGCGCCAGATCATCGGCGTTTCCTCGTCGATGAGGAAACCGATCGACATGATCTCGATCCCGCAGCTCTCCTTCGGCTCGAGCGTCTTGCCGTCGCGGCTCACCGGCTTGCCGGATATTCCCATCATCCGGGGCATGGAGGGGCCGTAGATGTCGGCGTCCAGAAGCCCGACCTTCAGCCCGTTCGCGGCAAGGCCGAGGGCGAGATTGGCGGCCGTCGTCGACTTGCCCACGCCGCCCTTGCCCGAGGCGACCGCGATGATCGCCTTGACCCCGGGAACCATCTGCCGGCGGGCCTGGGGACCGCCATGCGGCTGCGGCGCCGCCGGGCGGCGGGGCCCCGGGGCAGCGGAGGTGCCCGGGGCGGCGGCCGGCCGTTCGGCCGTCAGCACGGCCGTGACCGACAGTACCCCCGGCAGGGCGGCGACCGCCTTTTCGGCGGCAATCCGCAAGGGCTCGAGATGCGGTCCCCGCTCCGGGTCCACTTCGATCGAGAACAGAATGTGCCCGTCGCGCTGCTGCAGGCCGGAAATCATGCCGAGCGAGACGATGTCGCTGCCCCTGTCGGGATCCCTGACGCCCTTGAGGGCATCCAGAATCGCGGACTCTCCGATTTCGGCCATGGTTGAAAACCCATCCAATCCCTAAATATCGGATGGACATTTGCCCATCCGCCGGATGCCTTTGTATAACGCCACTGCGCGTTCTTGAAGAGAGCGGACTGATTCAACGCCCCCCGAGGTCTTGGGGGCCAAGACGGGGAAGAGAACAATGCCTTGGAGCAATCAGGGTGGCGGGGGCGGAGGCCCCTGGGGTGGCGGCGGGGGCGGCCAGAACCCGTGGGGTAGGGGGAGTTCCGGTGGACCCACTCCCCCCGACTTCGAGGAGATGATCCGTCGCAGCCAGGATCGCTTCAAGCGGATCATGCCCAAGGGGTTCGGCGGCGGCCGCGGATTCGGCCTGATCGTGCTTCTGGTCCTGTTCGTCTGGGCGCTGACCGGCATCTATCGCGTGCAGCCGGACGAAAGGGGCGTGGTTCTGCGCTTCGGCAAGTTTGTCGCGATCACCGATCCGGGGCTGCACTACCATCTCCCGGCCCCGATCGAGACGGTTCTGAAGCCCAGCGTCACCACCGTGAACCGCATCGACATCGGCTTCGTCGGCCAGATCGAAGGGCGTAATGCGGCCCGCGACGTGCCGGAGGAAAGCCTGATGCTGACCGGCGACGAGAACATCATCGACCTGGACTTCACGGTCCTTTGGCGGATCTCCGACGCCGGGAAGTATCTGTTCAACATCCGCGACCCCGAGGACACGGTGAAGGCCGTCGCCGAGAGCGCCATGCGCGAGGTGATCGGCCAGACCGAGATCCAGCCCGCGCTGAACGAGGCCCGGGCCGAGATCGAGCAGCGGACCCGCGACCTGACGCAGGCCGTGCTCGACAGCTACGACGCCGGAATCGAGATCGTTCAGCTGCAGCTTCAGGCGGTGAAGCCGCCGGAGCAGGTCGTCGACGCCTTCGACGAGGTGCTTCGCGCCCAGCAGGATCGCGAGCGTCTCCGCAACGAGGCCGAATCGTACCGCAACGACATCATCCCGCGGGCCCGAGGCGATGCCGAGCGCCTGAAACAGGAAGCCTCCGCCTATCGCGAGCAGGTCATCAACCAGGCCCAGGGTGACGCGCAGCGCTTCCTTTCGGTGCTGAGTTCTTACGACCAGGCGCCGGCCGTCACGGCCCAGCGCTTCTATCTGGAAACCATGGAACAGGTGCTGTCCGGCGTGAACAAGGTGATCATCGATAGCAACGCCGAACAGGGCGGCCAGGGTGTGGTGCCCTATCTGCCGCTCGACCAGCTGACCCGTCGTGGCCAGGGAGGTCAGCAATGAACGTCAAGCAGGCCGTTCTCGGCGCCATCCTGATCGTCGTCGGCATCGTCGCATGGCTGTCGATGTACATCGTCCACGAGACCGAGCAGACGCTGGTCATCCGGTTCGGTGAGCCGGTCCGGGTCGTCCAGGAACCCGGTCTGGCCCTCAAATGGCCGTGGGAGACCATCGTCCGGTACGACGACCGCGTGCTCAGCCTCGATCCGCCGGTCGAGCAGGTGATCCTTGCCGACCAGCGGCGCCTGGACGTCGACAGCTTCGCCCGGTTCCGCATCGTCGACCCGCTGGTCTTCTACCGGACGGTCCGGACCGAGGAAACGGGTCGCGAGCGCCTGGCCCGCAGCGTCAACGCCGCGCTGCGCCGCGTGCTCGGCAGCACGACCCAGCTCGAGGTCCTGTCGGGCAGCCGCGGCGACATCATGGCCGAGATCGCGCGCCAGGTTAATGCGGATGCCCTCAGCTTCGGCATCGACATCGTCGACGTCCGCATCGGCCGGGCCGACCTGCCGGCGGCGACCGAGCAGGCGGTCTACGACCGGATGCGGTCCGAACGGCAGCGGGAAGCGGCCGAATTCCGGGCACAGGGCCAGGAGCAGGCCCAGCAGATCCGCGCCCGTGCCGATCGCGAACGGACGGTGATCCTGGCCGAGGCCGAACGCGACGCGCAGATTCTGCGAGGCGAGGGCGACGCCCAGGCGATCAGGATCCTGGCCGAGGCTTACGGATCGAATCCGGAGTTCTTCGCCTTCTACCGGACCCTTCAGGCGTACCGGCAGTCGATGCAGCCGGAGGACACCACCATGGTCCTGTCTCCAAGGGGCGAGTTCTTCCGCTTCTTCCAGGACCTGGCCCCGGGCGACTCCCCGTTGCCGGCCACGATCCTGGACTCGATCCAGGGCACAAGGCCGGGACAGGAGGCGTCTCGTCCGACTGTCCCAGCGACGCCATCGGCGAACTGAGGAATGCCGGGCGGCCTTTCGAGGCCGCCCGGCTTGCCTTCGGCCCGCCGCGGTCGTGCCGCGAGCCGCCGCCCCTGTTGCCGGCCGGCGACGCCCGCGCCGCCGTCCACCGCTTTGCGGAGCGATCTTCCCGTGAGTGATTTTCTTACAGCCTGTGCCCTGGTGCTCGTCATCGAAGGATTGCTTTATGCGGCGTTCCCCGAGCCCATGAAGCGAATGGTCGCCTCGGTGCTGGAGCTGCCGGCTCAGGTTCTCAGGCTTGGCGGGCTGGCGGCGGCGGTCGTCGGCGTATTGCTGGTGGCGCTGCTGAGGGGCTGAGCGCCGCGTTGGGGCTTCCACGGACGCCCCGTTCGGACCATGATTGAAGCCGAGACGCTGAGGCCGGGACACTGACCGCAGTGCCGCTTGAACGGTCGAAAACCCGGGCCAACATTCCTTATCCAGGTGAATTGCGACCTGCGATCGAACGGGTGTGGCGGAAGGGCGGACCGGCCGTGCTCACGGGCGTCGCGGGGAGTCGTTCCCGAACGCATCGGGAAGACAGGGAGACGAAGGCAGTGAATCGAAACATCCCCCGGACCGGAGCCAGGACCGTTGCCGTGAATCGAGCTCGCGCAGGGCTCATGGCATGGGGCCTTGCGATGCTGGTGCTGGCTGCCGTTCTGGGCACGGCGATGACGGCGCGGGCGCAGGCGCCCGCCGGCGCTCCGGACAGCTTTGCCGATCTTTCCGAACGCCTGCTGCCGGCGGTGGTCAACATCTCGACGACCCAGACGGTGGACCGGCGGCAGTTCGACGGGCCGGCCATTCCCCAGTTTCCGCCGGGGTCTCCGTTCGAGGAGTTCTTCCGCGACTTCTTCGAGAATCAGCAGCGATCGCCCAATGCCCCGCCACGACGGGCGACGTCGCTGGGCTCCGGTTTCATCATTTCTCCGGACGGCTATGTCGTGACCAACAACCACGTCATCGAAGGCGCCGACGAGATCCGGGTCATCCTGTACGACGACACCTCCCTGACGGCGACGCTGGTAGGCGTCGACGACAAGACGGATATCGCGGTCCTGAAGGTGGAAAGCGAGGAGCCGCTGCCCTTCGTGGAGTGGGGCGACAGCGAGAAGATGCGCGTGGGCGATTGGATCATCGCCATCGGCAACCCCTTCGGACTGGGGGGCTCGGTCACGGCCGGCATCATCTCCGCCCGCGCCCGCGACATCAACCAGGGGCCCTACGACGACTTCCTGCAGACCGACGCCTCGATCAACCGGGGCAATTCCGGCGGCCCCATGTTCAATCTGGCGGGCGAAGTGATCGGCATGAACACGGCCATTTTTTCGCCCACCGGCGGTTCGGTCGGCATCGGATTCGCGATCCCGTCCTCGATCGTCCGGCCGGTCGCCAGCCAGTTGATCGAGTACGGCCGGACGCGCCGGGGCTGGCTCGGCGTCCGTATCCAGACGGTCACCGACGAGATCGCGGAAAGCCTGGGGCTCGATCGGGCATATGGCGCCCTGGTAGCAAGCGTCACCCCGGGCGGCCCGGCCGAGGCGGCGGGCATTCGGGCCGGCGACGTGATCGTCGGGTTCGACGATCGGGAGGTCGAGGACATGCGTCGCCTGCCGCGCCTCGTCGCCGAGACGGAGGTCGAGCGCAGGGTGAAGGTTGAGATCATCCGGCAGGGCGAGCGCCGGACCGTGGAGGTGGAGCTGGGAGAGCTGGAGGAGGCCGAGAACGAGGGCCTGCTGTCCGAAGAGGAGGGCGGCGGTTCGGCTGCGCCCGAGCAGACGCTGAGCGCGCTCGGCATCACGCTCGCCGAGATCACGGACGAGCTGCGGCAGAGATACCGCATCGACCCGAGCCTCGAAGGCGTCGTCATCACTCGGGTCGAACCGGGCAGCCCCGCGGCCGAGAAGGGCCTTCTGGAAGGCGAGGTCATCGTCGAGGTGGGGCAGGTGCCGGTCACCCATCCGCGCGAGATCGCGGAGGCCGTGGACAACGCCCGCGAAGCCGGGCGGCGATCGGTGCTGCTGCTCCTGGACGGCGAGGCCGGGATCCGCTTCGTCGCCCTGAATGTCGGCAATTGAGCGGATGCGGGGACGGGGATTTCCCGTCCCCTGGCGTTCTCCGTAGTGTGAGGTCGGACGGCGGGGCCGTCCTTAACCGGCTTCGCTCGACCGTGCCCAGAGATTGATGTCGCCTTCCTGCGCGTAGCGGTCGATCTCGGCCAGTTCCTCGGCCGAAAGTGCGGGCGCGTTCAGCGCCGCGACATTGTCGTCGATCTGCTTGACGCTCGACGCGCCGATCAGGACCGAGGTGACGCGCCGGTCCCTCAGCACCCAGCTCAGCGCCATCTGCGCCAGGGTCTGGCCGCGCCGTGCGGCGATCTCGTTAAGCGCCCGGATCCGCGCCAGATTCTCCTCGGAAAGGTGCCGTCCGGGCAGGGACTTGCCTTGGGCGGCCCGGCTCGTCTCCGGGATGCCGCGAAGATATTTGTCCGTGAGCAGGCCTTGGGCTAGGGGCGAGAAGGCGATGCAGCCGATCCCTTCCTCCTCCAGGACATCCAGCAGCCCCTTCTCGATCCAGCGGTTCAGCATGGAATAGGAGGGCTGGTGGATCAGGCAGGGCGTGCCGAGACGCTTCAGGATCGCGGCGGCCTCCCGGGTCTTTTCCGGACCGTAGGACGAGATGCCGACGTAAAGGGCCTTGCCCTGGCGCACCGCGGCGTCGAGCGCCCCCATGGTCTCCTCCAGCGGGGTCTCCGGGTCGAAGCGATGGCTGTAGAAGATGTCCACATAGTCCAGCCCCATGCGCCGGAGGCTCTGGTCCAGGCTGGCGAGGAGGTATTTCCGGCTGCCCCATTGCCCGTAGGGGCCGGGCCACATGTCATAGCCGGCCTTGGTGGAGATGATCAGCTCGTCCCGGTACGGCCGGAAATCCTCGGCCAGCAGCCGGCCGAAGTTGCGTTCCGCGGACCCGTAGGGCGGGCCGTAGTTGTTCGCGAGATCGAAATGCGTGATGCCGAGATCGAAGGCCCGCCGCAGCATGGCCCGTTGCGTCTCGATCGGCCGGTCGTCGCCGAAATTGTGCCAAAGCCCCAGCGACACGGCGGGCAGCAGCAATCCGCTGCGGCCGCACCGGTTGTAGGTCATCCGGTCGTAGCGCTGTTCGGCGGCTTGATAGGTCATGGTCTCGGCATCCGTTCGGAATGGGGTGACACTGGACTATAACCGCAGCCGCGGCCGGACGGGCAAGGGCCCGCCGGGGGCGACGCTCATTCGCCGACGATCTCTTCCTCGCGGTAGCCCTGGTAATAGAGAAGGGTGGTCAGGTCGCCGTGGTCGATCCTGGCCCTGGCCGCGGCCCTGACGGTCGGCTTCGCATGATAGGCGACGCCCAGCCCGGCCGCCTGGATCATCGGCAGGTCGTTCGCGCCGTCGCCGATGGCGGCGGTGTCGTCGGGGGTGAGGCCGCGGGCCTCGGCCGCCGTACGCAGCATGTGCAGCTTGTGCTCCCGTCCCAGGATCGGCTCCGCGACCTTGCCGGTGAGCTGTCCGTCCGCGACGATCAGGCCGTTGCCTTCGTCGTGATCGAAGCCGACCAGTTCCCGGACCTTGCCGGTGAAGGCCGTGAAGCCCCCGGAAACCAGGAGCGTGTGGGCGCCGTTGGCGCGCATGGTGGCGACCAGGCGTCGCGCCCCCGGCATGAGCTCCAGCCCGGACAGAACCCGGTCGACCAGCTCCGCCGGCTGCCCGGCCAGCAGGCCTACCCGCTCGCGCAGCGCGCCTGCGAAGTCCAGCTCGCCGTTCATGGCGCGGTGGGTGATCTCGGCCACGGGCTCGCCGATGCCGGCCAGGGCCGCGATCTCGTCCAGGGTTTCGCCGATGACGATCGTCGAATCCATGTCGGCGATCAGAAGCCGCTTGCGCCGGTTCGCCGCCGGCAGGACGACGCCGTCGATCCGGGTCCCTGCCAGAAGGTCTTCCAGCAGCGCCCGTGCCGTGTCGTCCTCCACCCCGGTGAAGGGCAGGTCGCAGGCCTTGCCGGCGGCAAGCCACTCGTACCGGCCGACGGCGGCGCCCCGTTCGGCCAGGGCCGTTGCCACCCGGTCCATCGTTGAATCATCCAGACCCTCGCGCACT
>JAJUFW010000150.1 GCA_029263555.1 Alphaproteobacteria bacterium | reverse complement strand
GGTTGGACATACGCGCCCTGGCGCGGCGTCTTCTACCCGCAGGGGCTGCCCCGTTATGCCAGCGGCTATTCGGACGCGGCGCTGGACCGCTGGGCCGACCGGGTTCGCCGCTGGGCGGCGGGGGGCGAGCCGGACGACGCGGTCCGGACCGCCGGCTCCGCGCCGCCGGCGCCGGGCGGGCGGGAGGTCCATGTCTATTTCGACAACGACGCCAAGGTCAGGGCGCCTTTCGACGCCATGGGCCTCGCTCGGCGGATCAATGCCGGAAGGCAGAACCGGCCTGCCGCGGCGGCCCGGGACGGGGCCGTGCGGGAGGCCGTCCCGAGCCGGCCTCCAGCTCCAGGTTCAGCGCCAGGAACTCGAGAAGGTCCTTGAGCGCAAGGATGCCGGCAAGCCGGTCCCCCTCGAGCACGACCAGGCGGCTGTGACCGCTCAGCCGCATCCGGGCCAGCGCATCGAAGGCATCGGCATCAGGGTCGATGGTGTTCGCCTCGCCCAGCGCCTCCATGACCTCGCGCACCGTCCGCCGCTCCCACTCCTCGCGCGGGACGGCGGCGACGTGCTCGGTCCTGACGGCGCCGAGCGGCACGCCGTCCTCCCTCGCCACCGGGAACAGCTTGTGCCGGTACCGGTAGAAGTAGTCGTCGACCAGATGGCGGAGCGTCAGCTCCGGGTCGACCGTCACCGGGTTGCGGGTCATGAACCGCGAGACCGGCGCTCCGGCGAAGGATTCCCGGGCCAGAACCTGCCGATAGGCGGTGGTGGCCGCGCCGCGCAGGAACAGGCCGATCAGGAAGCGCCACATGCCGCCGACGAAATCGCCGGTGACGACGCCCAGCACGCCCCAGGCGATCAGCAGGATGGCGAAGCCGTTGCCGGCCGCGGCGGCGACGCGGGTCGCCCATCTGAGGTCCTGCTTCCAGCCCCAAAGGGCGGCTCTCAGCATCCGTCCGCCGTCGAGCGGGAAGGCCGGTATGAGATTGAAGGCCGCAAGGATCCCGTTGATCGTCCCGAGATAGGCGGTCAGCGCCACCCAGGCGACCGGACCGGCGGCGCTCAGAACAAGGAACAGGACCGCCAGCGCGATGCTGACCAGGGGACCCGCCCCCGCCATCAGGAATTCGGCCTTCGGCCCCGGCGGCTCGGACCTCATTTCGGCGACGCCGCCGAAGATGAAGAGCGTGATGCCCGCGATCGGCATGCCGTAGCGGCGGGCAACCAGCGCATGCCCCAACTCGTGCAGCACGATCGAGGCGAAGAGCCCGATCGCCCCCGCGATTCCCATCCACCAATAGGTCGCCGGGGCAAGACCCGGCGCCATGACCGGAAAGACCCCGACCGTGAGCGTCCAGACTACCAGGACCGCCAGCAGGATCCACGAGGCATCGACATAGATGTCGAAGCCGAACATGGAGAAGGCTCTGAGCCGATAGGTGAACATGGGGGAGTCCCATCGCTTCGAAGATGGCTTCGCCCCGGTTAAGCGAAGAAGCGGGTCCGTCGTTCCGTCGATTCCGGGTCAGGACCCGCCCCGCCGCGCGTGGACGGCAACGGGGTCGGCGCCCTGGACCCGGTCGGCCGCGCGCAGGGAGAGGGCGCAGATGGTCAGGGTCGGATGGGCCGGAGAACAGGCGGGAAAGGCCCCGCTGCCGAGGACCAGCAGATTGCGGACCCTGTGGTGGACGAGGTCGCGGTCGACCACGCTGTCCGCCGGGTCATCCCCCATGACCGTCGTGCCCTGGATATGCGCCTCGGTTGCCAGGGGTTCCGCGGCGATTTCCAGCCGTTCGACCGGAAGCGGGGCAAGCACGCGCTCCAGATCCTGCCGCAGGCTTTTCAGACGGCGGAGCGCGTAGGGGCTGTAGCCTTCGAAGACGGCGGTCGGCCGCTCCCCGTCGGCGGCTTCCACCCGGTTTTCGGGCCGGGGCAGGTCCTCGATGATCAGGCGAAGCGGCAGCACCTGCCGCCAGCGCCCCGGCTCCGCTCGCAGCTGGCCGACATTGACCGTCTCGATCAGGCACGCCGCAAGATGCCGGCGGTGGTTGCCGTCATAGAGCATGTAGCCGAGCCCGCTGACCGAGGTGCTGCCGTCGAAATGGTCGAGACCGTCGAGGAACGCCTCCGCCGTGACGGCAAGCTGCTCGTGCAGGCAGCGACCGAGCATCGCGTCCCGGAATCCTGACCGCTGGAGGATGAAGGCGTTGAAGATGGCGTTCGCCCCCAGCACGACCAGATCCGACCGGGCCCGCATCTCCCGGCCTTCGTGCCGGTAGACGACGCCGCCGGCACGGCCGGCCCCGATATCGACCGCCAGCGCTTCCGCACGCAGCAGAAGCGTGATTCGCGGGTCCCGATAGGGCGACATCAGCCCGTTCAGGATGGTGAATTTGGCGTCGGCCGGGCAGATTTCGCAAACCCCGTTGGCGCAGCAGGCGCTTCGACCGGAAGTGGCGAGACGGGCCCGCGCCGTGGCCACTGGAAAGAACAGGCCGGGCCAAGCCTGCTGCAGCGCCGTTTCCGCCCGGCTCAGGCGATGCGGCGGCTGCGGGAAGGGCTGGGTGCGGGGGAGAACCCGGGCCATCCCCGGCGGGCCCGATACGGCCATGATCTCCTCGGCCGCCTGGTAGTAGGGCTCCAGGTCGTCGTAGCTCAGCGGCCAGTCGCGGCCGACGCCGTAGAGGGAACGCAGCCGGAAATCATTGGGATGAAGGCGGAACGCGTTGCCCCACCAGCAGTTCGAGCCGCCGCCGAACCCGAGCGTGAACCTCCAGCTCTTCCCCGCCATGCCCGAATGGCGGAAGGACTCCGCCGATGACAGGTCGGAACTGCGGCCGTTCGCGACCTGCCAGCGATGGTCGTTGACCCGCCCCCGCTCCAGCACCAGGACGCGGGCGTCCGGGGGGGCGAGCGCCAGATAGCGGTGCAGGAAGAAGCTGGCGGCGAAACCCGTGCCGACGACGATCGCTTGGAAGTCCGTGGCCACCGCACCCCCCATGGCTTCGTGATGAACGACCCTGTCTCGCGCGCGTTCCAGAGAAGACCGGACCCATGGGCCACACTCATAGCGTGCGTTTCCCAGGCGGTTATGCACGGACCGTTAAGACTCGTGCCGTACCCTTCGGTGTCGCGCGTGGCCTGAACAAGGAAGACGCATGCCCGAAGGCGGCCGTACGCTGAAGGAAATGCAGGTGTTCGATCTGCTGCGACAGCCGGCGATGCTGCTGCGAAGGTCGGACGGAACACTCATTTGGGCCAATGACGTCCTGCGCCGATGGATGGGATCCCCCGCACCCTCCCGGGTGACGCTCGACCCCGCGAAGCCGGTTGATCATGGAAGCGGTCATGTGACGCTGGAATGCGACGGCCGGCGACTTCTCCTGATGTGCGATTTCTCGTTGGTCGAGATCGAGGAAGAGGGCGAGGCGACGCTGGCCGTCGGGCATCTCCCGCCCGGACAGGCGGAGGTGCTGTTCCGGACCGTGCTCGAGAAGATGCCCCGCACCATCTTCCTGATGGGCGTTCGGGGGGACGGGCTCGCCGGCTTCGACGGGGGAGTCCAGGAGGTCCTGGGCGTCGATGCTGAACGGATGACTGGCCTGCCCCGGGACCAGGCGCGGGATGTCGCCCGCTGGCATTCCCATGTCCATCCCGGGGACCTGCCCGCCTATCTCGCAGCCCAGGAGAGGCGGCGGCAGACGGGGGCGGGCTATGTCGTCGAATACCGGATCGCCCACGGGCAGACGGGCGAGATGCGCTGGCTGCGCGAGACCGCCTGGACCGTTGCCAATCCGACGGAAGACAGAGTCCTTCTCGGCGCCTATGTCCTCGACGTCACCGAGGAGAAACACAACGAGCAGCGGCTTCTGCAGGCGATGCAGGCGAGCGAACAGGCGAACCGCTCCAAGGCGGACTTCCTCGCCAAGTTCAGCCATGAGCTGCGCACGCCGCTGAACGCGATCCTGGGCTTTTCGGAGGTGATCAAGGAAGGGCTGCTGGGCCCCGTCGACCCGCCGAAATATGCCGAATACGCGGCCGACATCTTCACCAGCGGAAGCCATCTCCTGGATCTCATCAACGACATCCTAGAGCTGACCCGCCTGGAAGCGGGCGCCTTCACGTTGCAGGAAGAGGTGATCGACGTCGCGGACCTGGTGCGGACGACGGTCAGGTCGGTCGATCTCTTCGCCCGGAACCGGGAAGTCGCGATCGACTGGAAGTTCATGCCAGCCCTGCCGGCCCTGCTGGGCGACCGCCGGGCGATCCGGCAGATCCTGCTCAACCTGGTCTCGAACGGGGTGAAGTTCACGCCCGCCGGCGGGCATGTCCGCGTCCGGGCCGGGCTGACCAGCGACAACCGCATCGCCATCACGGTCACCGACACCGGCATCGGCATGACCGAGGAGGAGATCCCGATCGCGCTCAGGGAGTTCGGCCAGGTGAAAAACCGCCATACCCAGAGCCTGCAGGGCACGGGGCTGGGTCTGCCCATCGCCAAGGCCCTGGCCGAACAGCATGGCGGTAGCCTGTCGATCGACAGCATTCCCGGCCGCGGGACGACGGTGACGGTGCGCATGCCGCCCGAACGGACCTGCCCGGTGCTGGCCAATCCCTGTTCCTGAAACGGAAACCGCCCGGCGCTGGCGCGCCGGGCGGTCGTTCCGGGTCCCGGTGGGTCGAAGTCCCGCCTACTCGCGGTTGCCGAGGAAGTAGAGCAGGAACTGGAACAGGTTCAGGAAGGAGATGTAGAGCTGCAACGCCCCGAAGACCGAGGTCTTGGTCAGGGTCTCGCTGTCCATGTCCTCCCGGTAGGTCTCCTTGATCGCCTGGGTGTCGTAGGCAATCAGCCCCGCAAACACCAGCACGCCAGCGGCCGAGATGACGAACTGGAGCATATCGCTCAGCAGGAAGATGTTGACGATTGCCGCCAGCAAGAGCCCGATGAGGCCCATCAGCAGGAAGCTGCCGAAGGCGGACAGGTTGCGGCGGGTGGTGTAGCCGTAGAGGCTGAGCCCGGCGAAGGCCGCCGCCGTGATGAAGAAGACCCGCACCACGCTGGCGCCGGTATAGACCTGCAGCAGTACGGAAAGGCTGATGCCCTGGAGTGCGACGAACGCCCAGTAGAGGGCCTGCACGGTCGACGCCTTGCCCGTCCGCGCCACGAAGTTCGCGGCGAAGAGCAGGATCAGCGGCGAAAAGACCCCGATCATGCCAAGGCCGGAGAGCCCGACCACCTGGCCGTCCACGGTGGTGTAGAAGATCGACCGGACGGCCGGCACGTTGGCGATGATCCAGGCGACCAGACCGCTGATGGCCAGGCCGGTGGCCATGTAGTTGTAGACCCCCAGCATGTACTGCCGGAGGCCGACATCGATCGCACCCTGGTCGATCGCGTGCGGGCGCTGGACTGTCGTGTAGCGGTTCTGTTGACCGAGAGCCATCGTCTACCTCACCGGTGGCACGTTCAAATTACGACGTATGATATCGGCGATCGCGGCAGGTGATTCAATCTAAATCCATTTTTGTTCCCGGGCGATCGACGCTCGCGTCCGGCGGCGAATGCCGGGGTAATCCGGGCCGCTTCCCGGCTACTCGTTCCTGAGCAGGGGCGCCGCCTTCTGGCCGAGCGCCCGCCACGTGCCGACGAAGCCGAAGGCGATGGTGACGGCGGCCGACAGGACCACCGTCGCAAAGACCGCCGTCGGCAGGAAGACCCAGTCCACCTCCATGACCCAGGTCAGCACACCCCAGGCGGCGACCGTCCCGATCCCGGCCGCGATCACCGCGGTGACCACGCCCAGAAGCCCGTATTCCAGCAGGAAGGCGCGCAGGATCTCCGCCCGGGTGGCGCCCAGGACCTTGAGAACGACACTGTCGTAGACGCGGCGGCGGTGGCCGGCCGCGACCGCCCCGGCCAGCACCAGGGTGCCCGCGACCAGCGTGACCGCGGCGACCGACTGCACCGCCGTGCCGATCCGGACCAGAAGCTGGTTCACCGTGTCGAGGGCGTCGCGGACGCTGACGGTGGTGACGTTGGGGAAACCCGCCGTCACCGCGCGCTGAAGCGCGCCCTCGGCTTCGCGGCTTGCCCGTACCGTCGCCAGATAGGTATGGGGTGCGGCGTCCAGCGGCTTCGGCGAGAAGATCATGGTGTAGTTGATCGAGAGGCTTTCCCAGTCGATCGCCCGGAGATTCGCGACCTCGGCCTCGATGTCCCGGCCCAGCACGTTGACCGTGATTCTGTCGCCGACGCTGATACCGCAGGCCCGGCCGATATTCTCGTAGAGCGAGACGAGCGGCGGGCCGGCATAGTCCGCAGGCCACCATTCGCCCGCCACCAGCCGATCCCCAGGCCGGGGCTCGGCGCGGTAGGTCACGCCCCGGTCGCCCCGGATCAGCCACCGTTCGCCGGGATCGAGCAGCGCCTCTTCGGGCGGCCTTCCCTTGACCGCGGCGATTCGCCCCCTCAAGGACGGCACGGCCTCAAAGTCCTCCGCCCCCTCGACCGTCTTCAGGGTTTCGGCGAAGCGGCCGATCTGGTCGGGCTGGATGTCGATGAAGAAGAAGGCGGGTGCCCGTTCCGGCAGGCTGTCGGTCACCTGCCGGGCCATGTTGCCCTGGATCAGCGCGATCGCGACCAGCACCGTCAGGCCCAGGCCGAGCGACAGGACGACGCTTGCGGTCGGCGCCCCGGGGCGGTGCAGATTGGCAAGTGCCAGACGCAGCCCCGGACGGCGCGGCCGGCCGAGTCGTCGCGTCATCCCGATCACCGTCCAGGCGGCGGCCCGGAAGGCAGCGATCGTGGCCGCCGCGCCCAGTACGAACCACAGGGCGAAAAGCTTCTCCTGGGCCCCGAGCACGGCAATCCCGGCGAGGACGGCGGCGCTTGCGGCGGTCGCCGCCACATAGGCGGGCCGCGGCCTGATGCCCGAGGGCGCCACCAGGTCCCGGAACAGACTGGCCGCGGGCACGTCGCGCGCCCGCGCCAGCGGCCAGAGAGAGAAGGTGAGGGCGGTCATGAAGCCGAAGGCCGCCGCCAGGGCGAGCGCCCCG
>JAJUFW010000502.1 GCA_029263555.1 Alphaproteobacteria bacterium | reverse complement strand
GCATCGGACGCAAGATTGACGAGGACCTGCTCGACGAGTTGGAGGAGACCTTGATCCGCGACGACATCGGCGTCGAGACCCGGCTCAGGATGTTCCGCACCCAGGTCGAGATCCGCGACTTCGAAAAGCGCGCCTACGATCTGTTCCTGCAGAATCTCGTCAAGGGCACCAGCCATCTGTCGCTGGGCCAGGAAGCCATCGCGGCGGGCTTCGCGGCCGCGATGCGGAAGGGGGATCTTTCGTTCTGCACCTATCGTGGGCATGCCCACACGCTGGCCCGCGGGGTGGAGATGGAGAAGGTGCTGGGCGAGCTGATGCAGCGCGACAACGGGCTGATGCGCGGCAAGGGCGGGTCCATGCATCTGACCTCTGTAGAGCACGGGGTCATGGGATCCTATGCCATCATCGGCGCCCATCTCTGCATCGCCAACGGCGCGGCGTGGCGCGCACAGTATCTGGGGCAGGATGACGTCACCGTCTGCTTCTTCGGTGACGGGACGACCAATATCGGCGCCTTCCACGAGGCGCTGAACTTCGCCGTGATCTGGAAGCTGCCGGTCGTCTTCGTCTGCGAAAACAATCTCTACATGGAGTACACGCCGATCGCCGACGTGACCGCGGTCGAGCATCCGGCGGCCGATCGCGCACCGGCCTATGGGCTGGAGAAGATCATCGTCGACGGCAACGACGCGGACGAGGTCTACCGCATCGCCCGGACGGCCTTCGCCAAGGCCCGCGCCGGCGACGGGCCGTCGCTCATCGAATGCAAGACCTACCGTCATTCCGGCCATTCGCGAGCCGATCCCGCGAAGTACCGGCCGGAAGGAGAACTCGAGCGCTGGCTCGAGCGCGATCCGATCAAGATCTATCGCCAGCGCCTTCTCGACTTCGGCGTCGATCCGAAGACGGTCGAGGAGATCGAGGCCGAGACGAAGGCGAAGGTCGAGGCCGCGACCGAGGCGTGCAAGGCGGCGCCGCCGCCTCCGGCCGAAATCCTGACGACCGACGTATATGCCGATGGGGGCTGGGCATGGCGGAACTGACTTATCGCGAGGCCGTGGCGCGCGGCATCGCCCAGGAGCTGCGGCGCGACGAGCGCGTGGTGTTCTTCGGCGAGGACGTCGCCAAGGCCGGCGGCGTCTTCAAGGCGACCGTGGGCCTTTACGAGGAGTTCGGCCCCAAGCGCGTGCGCGACACCCCGATTTCGGAGCAGGCCATCCTCGGCGCGGCGATGGGGGCGGCGATGACCGGACTCCGCCCGATCGCCGAGATCATGTTCTCGGACTTCCTCGCGGTCTGCTTCGACTATGTGGCCAACGAGTTCCCGAAGGCCCGCTACATGACCAACGGCCAGCTCGGCTGCCCGCTGGTCGTGAGGACCGGGAACGGGGCCGGGTCCCGCTTCGGGGCCCAGCACAGCCAGTCGGTCGAGAACTGGGCGATGATGATCCCGGGGCTCAAGGTCGTGGCGCCGTCCTCGCCCGCCGACGTCATCGGCCTCTTGGCGGCCTCGGTCCGCAGCGACGACCCCGTGATCTTCTTCGAGCACAAGTCGCTCTACGCGACCAAGGGCGAGGTGCCGGACGGGGAAATCGTGGACACCCTGGGCACGGCGAAGATCCTGCGCCACGGGCGCGATGCGACCATCCTGGCGCTCGCGCTGATGGTGCCTCGCGCGCTGGCGGCGGCCGAAACGCTTGCGCGCGATCATGGAATCGATTGCGAGGTCATCGACGTGCGGTCGCTGGTGCCGCTGGACACCCGGACCATCCTGGAGTCGGTCGCCAAGACGGGGCGGCTCTTCACGGTCGAGGAGAACCCTCGCCTTTGCGGCTGGGGAGCCGAGATCGCGTCCATCGTGGCGGACGAAGCCTTCTATGATCTGGACGGGCCGATCGTACGCATCACGACGCCGCACATCCCGCTGCCCGCCGCCGACAATCTGGAAGACATGGTGCTGCCGACGCCCGAGAAAATCGTCGACCGCATCCGCCGCGCCATGGGCGCCTGAGACCGGGAGGCGATCGGGATGACACTGTCTGAGCTGAACATGGACGTGCCGACGCGGCTCTATGTCGGCGGCGAATGGCGGGACGCCTCGGACGGCGGCACCTTCGAAGTCGTCAACCCGGCGACGGGCGAGGTGCTGGCGCAGGTCGCGAGCGCGACCGAGCAGGATGCCGATGCCGCTCTGGACGCGGCCGAGGCCGCGTTTGCCGACTGGGCCGCCCGCAAGCCGCGCGAACGGGCGGAGATCCTGCGCAAGGCCTTCGAGCTCATCATGGAGCGGAAGGAGGCCTTCGCCCGCCTGATCTCCATGGAGAACGGCAAGGCGCTGCCGGATTCCCGGGCCGAAGTCGCCTATGCGGCCGAGTTCTTCCGCTGGAATGCCGAAGAGGCGGTTCGGGTCCTGGGCGAGGTCTCGATGGCGCCGGCTTCGGGGGCGCGGATCCTGGTCGGGCGGAAGCCCGCCGGCCTCTCGGTCCTGGTGACGCCGTGGAACTACCCGGCGGCGATGGGGACGCGGAAGATCGCGCCGGCGCTTGCCGCTGGTTGCCCCGTCGTCATCAAGCCGGCCTCCGACACCCCGCTCACCATGCTGGCGCTGATGCCGGTCCTGGAGGCGGCTGGCGTGCCGAAGGGGCTGGTGAACGTCCTGCCGTCACGCCGGTCCGGGACCATCGTCGACCGCATGCTCCACGACCGGCGGGTGCGCGTCATCTCCTTCACCGGTTCGACCGAGGTGGGGCGCAAGCTCCTGCATTCGGCGGCCGACTGCATCGTCAATCCGGCGATGGAGCTGGGTGGCAATGCGCCCTTCGTC
>JAJUFW010000167.1 GCA_029263555.1 Alphaproteobacteria bacterium | reverse complement strand
CCGCCGGTCGCGGGGGCGGCGCCAATGTTCAACCGGGAGAAGGGAGCCGTCTCATGAAAATCCGCTCATTCATTGCCGCCCTGGCCCTGTCGACCTGTCTGTCGACGGGCGTCTACGCGGTCGACCTGACGATCGGGTCGTCGACCGAGCCGCAGGCCATCGATCCGCATTTCTCGCGCACCGGCAACAGCCAGCAGGCGGCCCAGCACGTCTTCGACCGTCTGGTGATCCCGGACGAGAACCTGCGCATCCATCCGGGCCTGGCCGTCGAGTGGGAGAACACGGACGAGCTGACCTGGATCGTGAAGCTGCGCGAGGGCGTGAAGTTCCACGACGGCACGCCCTTCACGGCCGAGGACGTCGTCTTCTCGCTCGAGCGTGCGCCGCAGGTCCCGAACAGTCCGGCCCCCTTCACCGCCAATGTCGGCCCGATCGCGTCGATGGAGATCATCGACCCGCTGACGGTGAAGTTCACGACGACGCGCCCGACGCCGCAATTCATGGAGCTGGCCGGTCTCGTCTACATCGTTTCCAAGAAGGCGGCCGAGAATGCCGGCACCGACGACTTCAACAGTGGAGCGGCGGCCATCGGAACGGGGCCGTACAAGTTCGTCGAATGGGTGCCCGGCGACCGCCTGGTCTTGGAGCGCAACGACGATTACTGGGGTGAAAAGCCCGATTTCGAAAGGGTCACCTTCCGGCTCATCTCGAACGCGGCGGCGCGCGTCGCCGCGCTCAGGGCCGGCGACGTCGACCTGATCGACGCCGTGCCGCCCTCCGACAAGGCGACGCTGGAAGCGGTCGACGGCATCGTCCTTCACTCCACCCCTTCGGCGCGCCTCATCTATCTGGGACTCGACAGCGCCCGTGACGAAAGCCCCTGGATCGTCGGCGCCGACGGCCGGCCCCTGAACCCGAACCCGCTCAAGGACCGGCGGGTGCGCGAAGCCATGTCGAAGATGATCGACCGGCAGCTCCTCATCGACCGGATCCTGTCCGGCGCCGGCGCACCGGCGGAGCAGATGGTGCCCGAGGGAATCGCCGGCCATTCGGACAATCTGGAGCCCGACACGATCGACCTCGATGCGGCCCGGGCGCTGCTGGCGGAAGCGGGCTATCCGGACGGCTTCGGCATCACCATCCATTCGTCGAACGACCGCTTCCCGGGCGACGGCGACATCGCCCAGGCCCTGGGCCAGCTCTTCGCCCGCGGCGGCCTGCAGGTGAACGGCGTGGTGACCCAGCCCTACAACGTCTATGCAGGCGCGGCCGGCAAGCAGGAATTCAGCGCGTTCATCTTCTCCTTCGGCACGACGACGCCGTCTTCCGCGCCGGGCATGACCAACGTGCTGATGACCTACGACGAGGACGCGGGCACGGGTTCGTTCAACCGGATGCGCTACTCGAACCCCGACTACGACGCCAAGATGCGTGAGGCCCTGGCCGAGTTCGACGAGAGCCGGCGGGCGGAACTCCTGGCGGAGGCTGCGGACATCGCCTTCGGCGACTACGCCATCCTGCCGCTCTACTGGCCGGAGGTCACCTGGGCGAGCCGCGAGGGCGTGGGATACGTGCCCAACAAGCTCGAAGACACCCTGGCCATGTTTGCGAGCATCGACGAATGACGGGTACAGCCGTGACAGTGGACGTGGTCGACGCGGCCGCCGGCCTGCCTGAGCCGGAACCGGTGGCCGAAGGGGTGGTCGTGCATCGGAACGTGATGGTTCCGATGCGCGACGGGATCCGCCTTGCCACCGACATCTATCGCCCGGCGGTCGGCGGCGCGCCGGTTTCCGATCCCTTGCCCGTGATCATGGAGCGCACGCCCTACGGGAAGTCGGAACGCTCGCGCTCCGAGATCGAGGTCGGCATGGAAAAGCCGATGACGCGGGCCGAGGTGGCGTCGCACTTCGTCCGTCACGGCTACGTCGTCATCTATCAGGACTGTCGGGGCCGTCACGGCTCGGAAGGGGAGTTCACGAAGTATCTCTCCGAAGGGCCGGACGGCTTCGACACCCTCGCCTGGATCGTCCGCCAGGCCTGGTGCGACGGCAAGGTGGGCACGATGGGCCTGTCCTATGCGGCGCATACCCAGATGGCGCTCGCCTGCCTGAACCCGCCCGGGCTTGCGACCATGATCCTCGATTCCGGTGGCTTCTCGAACGCGTTTACCTGCGGCATCCGTCAGGGCGGCGCGTTCGAGCTGAAGCAGGCGACCTGGGCCTACAACCAGGCGCGCGAAAGCAAGGCGGCGCAGGAGGATTCGCTGCTGGCCGCGGCGCTCGCCGCCGAGGACCTGTTCGCCTGGTTCGAGGTCATGCCTTGGGCCGAGGGCCGCTCGCCCGTCCGCTGGATGCCGGAATACGAGAGCTACCTGCTGGATCAGTGGCGGCGCGGCACCTTCGACGACTACTGGCGGCAGGTCGGCATCTATGCCGCCGGCTACTACGACACCCTGCCGGAGATCCCGGTGGCGCTGATGTCGAGCTGGTACGACGCCTATGTGCGCACCACGTTCGAGAACTACGAAGGCCTGTCGCGCTCCGGCCGCCGGCACCTGAACCTCATCATGGGGGCGGGGCTGCATGGGGACCGCAATTCCACCTTTGCCGGCGATGTCTCCTTCGGCAGCGGTGCGCCGCTGGGCGGCAATGTGGCGCCGAGCTGGCTCGAGTTCCGCCGGCGCTGGTTCGACCGGTGGCTGAAGGGCATCGACAACGGCGTCGACAAGGACCCGGAGGTCCGGATCTTCCTCATGGGCGGGGGATCGGGCCGCAAGACGGCGGAAGGCCGTCTCGACCATGGCGGGCGCTGGATCAGCGCCAGCAAATGGCCGCTGCCGGATGCCCGGCCCATCAGGCTGCATCTGCATGGCAATGGCCGGCTTTCTGCCGACCGGCCGGCGGCCGGTGCGGCCCCGCTCGTCTACGACTTCGATCCCTCCAATCCCGTGCCGACCATCGGCGGCGCGCTTACCAGCGGTCAGCCGATCTTCGAGGGCGGCGGGTTCGACCAGCGCGAGGCCGAGCGCTTCTTCGGCTGCAAGCGCCCCGGCCTGCCTCTTTCCGCGCGCCATGACGTGCTGAGCTTCGAGACGGAGCCGCTTGCCGAAGACACGGCGATCGCGGGGCCGGTGACGGTGAAGCTCTACGTTTCGACCGACGCCCCCGACACCGACTTCACCGCCAAGCTAATGGATGTCTATCCGCCGAACGAGGATTACCCCACGGGGTATGCCCTGATCCTGACGGACGGCATCTTCCGCTGCCGCTACCGCAAATCGTTCGAGCATCCGGAGCTCTGCGTGCCGGGCGAGGTGATGGAGATCACGATCGAACCCTTCGCGATCGCCAACCTGTTCAAGAAGGGGCACCGGATCCGGCTGGACATCTCCTCCAGCAATTTCCCGAAATACGACGTGAACCCCAACACGGGTGCTCCGGAAGGCACCGGCCGGACCCGCCGGATTGCCCGCAATACGGTTTTCTGCAGCGCGGATCTGCCGTCGAGCGTCGAGCTCTATCGCGTCGAGGCGGGATGAGCGGTCGCGAGCGGCGATCGGAAGCGGCCGCGCGCGTGCTTGAGAACTGTCGAAATCGGCGCCGGACGGCATGGCCGTCCGGCGCCGATGCTTTCCCTGGGAAGTGTCGACGCACGTTCATGCGATAGGGAACGGGGCCAGCGGTTTCGTCGCGGGCCCATGGATGACGTCTCTCTTCAGCGCGAACCGGGAGCCGTGGCAGGGGCAGTCCCAGGTCCGGTCCGTCTCGTTCCAGCCGACGATGCAGCATTTGGCTGTCGACCGCGGAGACCGCGCGGATCTTTCCCACTCATCCCGGAAGGCGGCGACGTTCATTGCCATTGCTTCGTTCCCGCGCCGTTCGGACCGGCGATCGGAAGCGCGTCGTCGAATGTTCCCGGCGGGACGGGAAGGGGCGACGGCCCACGGGAATTCCGCAAGGGCAGGGAGGCAGCCATGGCCGGGATCGGTCGGGCGCAACCGTCGGGCCGCCACTGCATCTTGCTAGGCTCCGGCTTTTGTGGATTCCTTTAGCGATAGAACCTGAAAATTATCTATAAAATAGCGAAGGAGCCATCATGGCCATCGTAGCGGCATCGACTCTCAAGCCCGCCTTCAGCCCTCTCGATCTGCAGAACCGGCCGCTAACGGCGCAGGTCGGTGCGGTCGTGCTCGGCACCCTGTTCCTGGCCCTCTCCTCCTATGTCGAGGTGCCGATGTTCCCGGTGCCGATGACGATGCAGACCTTCGCCGTCGCCCTGGTGGGCGCGCTCTATGGCTGGCGGCTAGGCGGGATCACGATCGCCGCCTGGCTTGCCGAAGGCGCGGCGGGCCTGCCGGTGCTTGCGGGCGGCGGCGCCGGGCTTCAGCATTTTGCAGGTCCCACGGCCGGCTATCTCTTCGCCTTCCCGATCGCGGGCACGCTCACCGGCTGGCTGGCCCAGCGCGGCTGGAATGGACGCCGCGTCGGCTTGGCCTTTCTCTCGATGCTGGCCGCGAACCTTCTGTGCCTCGTCCTCGGCGGGTCGTGGCTTGCGGTTCTCATCGGGCCGGAGCAGGCGATCGTGCACGGGGTGCTGCCCTTCCTCCTCGGCGCGGTTCTCAAATCCGCTCTCGGCGCGGCCACGCTCAGGCTCATGGCGCGGGGCAGCCTGCGGCGCGCCGGATGACCATCCGGTTCCGGCCCCATCATCTCCTCTGTGTGCTCACCTATGTCGGCAGGGGCTACAGCCCCGCCTTCACGGCCAATTTCGACGTGATCGCCGGACGGATCGTCCGCGGCGAGGACATTCTGGTCGTGGACGGGCCGGACGATGTCTGCGCGCCGCTTCTCGGTGACGTCGGCGCGCATTGCGTGCGCGACAGCGTCATCGAGCGTGACCACCTCGCCGCGCGGGATGTCGGCCGGTTGCTGGGCCGTCCGATCGAGGCCGGGCAGAGATTGACGCTGGACGGCGAGCTTCTGGGGCGGATGCGTGAAGCCTTTTCGTCCGGGCGGACCCGAAGCGCCTGCGCCGGGTGCGAGTGGACCGGGCTGTGCGGGACCATCGCCGCGGGCGGCTTTCGGGGCGCCGCCGTCCCGGACGACCGCGGCAGCCGGGTCCGGCGGCCATTACCGGGCCGGTGCCCCGCATAGCCCTGTAGGTGATCGACGGAGTGACCCGGCCGGATTATCTATCGGGCATGACGACCGCCAAAGCCGACACCATCGCCGCACGGATCAGCAGGATACTTGCGGAGCGGATCATCTCGGGTGCGATCGAGGCGGGGGCGAAGCTGCGGCAGGACCGCATCGCCGAAGAGTTCGGCGCGAGCCATGTGCCGGTGCGCGAGGCCTTCCGCCGGCTAGAGGCGCAGGGCCTGGTCGTCAGCGAGCCGCGCCGGGGCGTACGCGTGGCTGGCTTCAGCCTGGAGGAGGTGAGGGAGGTCGCCGAGATGCGGGCCGCGCTCGAGGTGCTGGCCCTGCGCCATGCCGCGCCGCATCTGACCCGGGCCATTCTGGACCAGGCCGAGGAAGCGACGCGCGCCGGCGACAAGGCGGGCGACGTGCAGGCATGGGAGGAAGCGAACCGCAGCTTCCATCGCCTCATCCTCACGCCTTGCGGGATGCCGCGGCTGCTCAAGGCCATCGACGATCTTCATACGGCAAGCGCGCGCTTCCTGTTCTCGGGCTGGCGGGCGGAATGGGAGGCGCCGACCGATCGCGATCATCGCGCGATCCTCGCCGCGCTGCGCGCCGGCGAGGTGGAGGTGGCAGCCTCCGTGCTGGCGCGGCATGTGCAGTGGATCGGCCAGACGCCGGCGAAGGCCGCCCGCGGCTGAGCTGCTGTGGCGGGTCGGGGCGGCCGGGCCGGATGGGACGGGCCCGCTTCTTCGATCAGGTACCCGCGTCGGGCAGCGGACGCGCCTTCAGCCAGAGGAACAGCGGGACGCGCGCCCATTGCTGCAGTTGCGTCCGACCGGCGGCGTCGTCCGGGACCGGTTCGCGAAGGGAGGTAATCGCGAACCCGGCATTCTCCAAGGCGGTCGCATAATGCTCCAACGGCATCGACCAGCCGGCGAAATGCATCCGCAGGCCGTCGCGCTCCTCGATACCGTCGAAGTGCTGTAGTCCGAAATAGGTGCCCGTCAGCACGAACGGGGCGTCGGGATCCGGGCCGGCGAATCTTCCCCGGTCCCGGAACGGGTGCACGATCGAGATGACAAGCCGCCCCTCGGGGTGCAGAACCCGGCGGATCTCCTGCAACGTGCCGGACAGGTCGTCCACGTCCATCAGGACGTTGTAGGCCATCACCAGGTCGAAGCTCTCGTCCTCGAACGGCAGGTCGCGGGCATTCGCAATCGCGTATGCGTGGGCGGAATTGGCCTGTTCGGCCGCTTCGACGAGGTCCGCCACGATGTCGGTCGCGGTGACCTGGTATCCAAGCGCCTTCAGTTCGCGGGAGACGCGCCCTTCGCCGCAGCCCACCTCAAGGGCCCTGCCGGTGCCTTCGCCGACAAAGGCCGCGAGTGCGTTCCGGTATGCCCAGAAGGCATCGTGGTCGGGTGACCGCGCCCATGCCGTCCATTCCGCCGCGACGCGCGTCCAGTGCTCTCGGTCAGACAAGGGCCGATCCATCGGATACTCCATTCGTGCGGGGACTGGCGCGGCACGTGGGGACGAGGCGTCCCTTCCTGTTCCATCCGGTGCCGTAAT
>JAJUFW010000520.1 GCA_029263555.1 Alphaproteobacteria bacterium | reverse complement strand
GGCGGCCGGGCAGGACCTTTTCGGCCCGTTATGCGCGCCCAATGATCGCCCACGGCTCCATCGCCCCCTCCTGCGCGCTCGCCTGGTTCGAGGATGGACGGCTTCGCGTCTGGACCCATTCCCAGGGGGTGTTCGCCCTCCGCGCGCAGATCGCCCGGGTTCTCGATCTCGATCCCGCGGCGGTGACGGTGATCCACGCAGAGGGCGCCGGCTGCTACGGCCATAACGCCGCGGACGATGCCGCGATGGACGCCGCCATCGTCGCCAGGTTCATGCCGGGCGCCCCGGTGCGCGTGCAGTGGACCCGCGAGGACGAACTGGCGCTCGCCCCCTTGGGCGCCGCGCAGGAGGCCGGGATCGAAGCGGTCCTCGACGACGCCGGGCGCATCGCCGCCTGGCGGATGGACGTCCTCAGCATGCCGCAGGTCCAGCGCCCCGGCGCGGCCGGCCAGGTCAACCTGACCTCGGCCGAGGCCCTGGACCGGCGCTTCCTGCCGCGGCGCTGCGTCGAACTGCCGGAAGCCCAGGGCGGCGCCGCCTCGCGCAACGCGCTGGCCCTCTACGACTTCGCGCAGGACGCGACCGTCACGCTGACGACCGGAAGCCGCATCCGGACCTCCTCCCTGCGGTCCCTGGGCGCCCATCTCAACGTCTTTGCGATCGAAAGCGCAATGGACGAGCTGGCGGAGCTCGCCGGCACGGACCCGCTCTCGTTCCGGTTGGCCCATCTTTCCGACGAGCGCGCCCGCGCCGTGCTCAACGAGGCGGTCGCGATGAGCGGATGGCGGCCGGACGGCCCTTCCGGCGAGGGAACGGGTCTGGGCCTCGCCGTCGCGCGCTACAAGAACAGGGGCGCCTGGCTTGCCGCGGTCGCAGAGGTGACGGCGGAGGAGGACGTGCGTCTCACCCGGCTGTGGCTGGCGGCCGATGTCGGCCTCGCGATCAACCCGGACGGGGTGCGCAACCAGATCGAAGGCGGCGCAATCCAGGCCGCAAGCTGGACCCTGAAGGAGCAGGTGCCGGTCGAGGAGGACCGGGTTCCGCCCCTGGACTGGGAGCGCTATCCGATCCTCCGCTTCCCCGAGATACCGGAGATCGAAACGCGGCTCCTCGCGCCCGCGGGGACTCCGCCGCTCGGCGCCGGGGAGGCGGCGCAGGGGCCGGTCGCGGCCGCGATCGGCAATGCCGTGGCACGGGCGCTGGGGCTCCGCATCCGGCGCCTGCCCATCACCCGCGACCGGATCATGGAAGCAGCCATGGCCGGTTGAGCGAACCCAACCATAAGAACGGGCAGAGGAGGACCGATCGGATGAGCTGGGACGAAAGTCGGTTGACGGAGGAACAGCGCCTGATGAAGCGCAGTTGCCGCAGCTTCATCGACGAGGTGGTCACGCCCTTCATCCGGGCGAATTGGCAACGCGAATGGCTCATGGATCCCGACGCGCGGTTGCCGCGCACGATCCTTGAGGAGGCCGATGCCCTGGGCATCCGCACGCTCGGCGTGCCGGAGGAGTTCGGCGGGCTGCAGCTCGACCCGGAGCGGGAGGTCGAAACCTTCGCGCTGATCGCGGAGGAGATCGCGCGGGGCGATTCCGGCCTCGCCGACAAGCTGGTGCAGAACTGGAAGGTCGCCGTCCTGCTGCGCACCTTCGCGCCGCGCCATCTGCAGGAACGCTGGTTTCCCCGTCTGGTCGCGGATCCCGGCTTCCTTCTGGCCCATTGCCTGACCGAGCCCAGGGGCGCGTCGGACCGCTGGCTGCCCTACAACGTGCCCGAGGCGGCCATGCACACCCGGGCGGTGCGCATGGGCGACGGCTGGGTGATCAACGGCCGGAAGCAGTTCATCAGCAACGGCTACGACGCCTCGCTCTACGTCGTCTATGCCAATACCGACCCGAAGGTCGGCATGCTGCAGGGGACGTCGAGCTTCCTCGTCCCGCGGGACACGCCCGGCCTGACCGTGACCCGTTGCAACGAGACGGTCGGCTGCCGCTTCATGAACAATGGCGAGATCGTCTTCGAGAACTGCATCGTGCCCGAAGACCATCTGCTGGTCGAAGGCGACGCACTGGGCAAGGCCGGCGTCTATTTCCGCCCCGGCAAGATCATCCAGGCGGCCAAGAATCTGGGCGTCGGCGTCGCCGCGTTCGAGAGGACGGCGGACTACGTCCAGTCCTATGTCCAGGGCGGGCGGGTCCTGATCAAGCATCAGGCCGTCGCGCTCAGGCTGGCCGACATGGCGTCCCGGATCGCGGCGGTGCGCGCCCTGCTCCGGGACGCGGCGCAGGCCGTCGATGCGAACGCCCCGGAAGCCGAGACCCTGTGCAACATGGCCAAGGTCTTCGCCTCGGAGGAAATCCTGAAGGTCTGCCAGCACGCCATGGAGCTGCACGGCGGCAACGGTGCGATGCTGGATTTCGGCATAGAGAAGCTGTTCCGCGACGCCGCGATCTTCCTGCACATGGATGCGACCACCGACATCTCCCGCCTGAAGATCGTGAAGTCGATGTTCCCCGCGACCGCCGGCGCCTATGCCGGACCGGAAGCATGAGCCCGCTCCTGCTCCGCTGCCGGGCCGGCCCGCTTCCCGCAATCGATTGTCTCACCGGACGCCTTGCTGCTATGGCTAGGGCGACCGGATCGCAGTCAGATCGTACATGCAGCAGAGCAAGAAACGTCGCGTCACCCTGAAGGACGTCGCAGGAGCGGTGGGGGTCCACATCTCCACCGTGT
>JAJUFW010000418.1 GCA_029263555.1 Alphaproteobacteria bacterium | reverse complement strand
CATCGTTATGAGTAAATTTCCCCCCCGCTCCTTCACGCCTCCCTGAGGCCTTGGAGAACCTCCCATGGCGCATTACGCACATTCCGTGGCGGCAAAGTCAGAGGACCACTGGCAGCCGCTGGCCGACCACTTGAAGGCGGTGGCGGCGTTGGCAGAGTCGCGCGGCGGTAAGTTCGGCGCGTCGCGGGCGGCGTTCGTCGCGGGGCTCCTGCACGACCTCGGCAAATACACGAAGCAGTTTCAGCGGCGCCTGGACGGCGGCGAACGGGTCGATCATGCGACCGCCGGCGCCCGCACCGTCATGGAGCGGGCGGCGAAGCCGGATCGCCTCTGCGCAGAGCTGATCGCCTACGCGATCGCCGGCCACCATGGCGGACTGCCCGATCGTCGCGGGCTGACCGGCTCCCTCGATGCGCGCCTGGACCCGAAGCGGGCGCTGCCAGATCTCGACCCGGTGTGGCAAGGGGAGCTGGGGCCGCTCCCTTCCGGTCTCGCCCCGGACGGTTTCAGGCTGGATGCCCGGCTGGCGGGGTTCCAGCTCGCCATGCTGTGCCGCTTCCTCTTCTCCTGCCTCGTCGACGCGGACTATCGCGACACCGAGGAGTTCTACGCCAAGGCGGACGGCCGCCGCGTCGACCGCGGGGCGGATATTCCGCTCGCCGGGCTGAAGGCGAAGCTCGACATGCATCTCTCCGGGCTGCGTCGGACCGACACCGGCGTGAACCGGCTGCGCGCCGAGGTGCTGAACCATGCGCGCGCCCGGGCCGGAGAGGCGTCCGGCCTGTTCTCGCTGACCGTGCCGACGGGCGGGGGCAAGACGCTGACCTCGCTCGCCTTCGCCCTCGACCACGCGGTGCGGCACGGGCTCGATCGGGTCGTCTACGCGATCCCGTTCACGTCGGTCATCGACCAGACGGCCCAGACCTTTCGCGGCATCCTCGGCGACGACGCGGTGCTGGAGCACCATTCCGCCATGCAGCTCGGCTCCGCCGCCGAAGAGGAGCGATTCCGCGCCGGGGGAGAGGCCAACAAGCTGCGCCTCGCCATGGAGGACTGGTCGGCGCCGGTTGTCGTGACCACTAATGTCCAGCTCTTCGAGAGCCTGTTCGCCGACCGCCCGTCGCGTTGCCGCAAGCTGCACAACCTCGCCCGCGCGGTGATCGTGCTCGACGAGGCGCAGACGATCCCGCTGCACGTCTTACGTCCCTGCATGGCGGCGATGGACGAGCTGGCGCGCAATTACGGCAGCTCGGTGGTGCTCTGCACGGCCACACAGCCGGCGCTGGCGGCGCCCGACTTCCCGGAGAAGCATGGTGGCCTCACGAACGTGCGTGAACTCGCTCCCGATCCCGACAGGCTGCAGCGGCGGCTGAAGCGCGTCACCATACGCCGCGCCGGGCAGACGCGAGATGAAGACCTCGTTGCGGCGCTGCGCGAGCACCACCAGGGGCTCGTCGTCGTGAACACCCGCGCCCATGCGCTGGAGTTGTATAGGACGGCACAGCAGGCGGATCTGGACGGCATCGTGCATCTGACGACCCGGATGGTGGCGGTGGACCGGCGTAAGGTCCTGGAGGACATCCGGGGGCGGCTAAAGGACGGCCTGTCTTGCCGGGTGATCGCGACCTCGCTGGTGGAGGCCGGTGTGGATGTCGACTTCCCGTGCGTCTGGCGCGCGGAAGCGGGGCTAGACTCTATTCTCCAGGCTGCCGGGCGCTGCAACCGCGAGGGATTGCGGTCGCCGGAGAAGAGCGTCGTTACCGTCTTCGAGGCGCCGGACCGTCCGCCGCCGCGGGAAGTGCGCGGCTTCGTCGGGGACCTGCAGCGGGTCGTGGACGCTCACCCGGAGCTCGACACGCTCGATGCCGTCCGGGCCTATTTCCTCGAGGTCTACTGGCGCAAAGGGACGGAGGCGCTGGATCGGGAGAAGGTGCTCGAGAAGCTGCGTGCGGACGCGACCGGCACCGACTTCGCCTTCCGCACCGTCGCCGAACGCTTCCGGCTGATCGAGGAGGGGATGGCGCCGGTCATCGTGCGCCGCGATCCGCGAAGCCGGGATGCCGTTGCGGATCTCTCCAATCCTGCGAAGCCGATCGGCGGCATCGCCCGGACGCTCCAGCCCTACGTCGTGCAGGTTCCGCCGAGGGTCCGCGACGAGCTGATCTCGTCCGGGCAGGTGCGTTATTTCGCCAGCGGACGCGTTGGCGACCAGTTCGCCGTACTCCAGGCCTGCGACCTGTATGAAGACGACGTCGGGCTCCTATGGGAACGCGCCGGCGTATTGCGGCCGGAGGACTCCGTTTTCTGAGGATCATGCCGGTGCAGGGCCGGTTATGCGCCGGTGGGTTAAATCGTAAGCTGTATGACCCTTCGGCGACTCCATTGATGATCATGCTGTGATAGCATCGGGATAACAAAAAGGCGGAGGGGGGACATGGGGTACGGCGTCAAGCTGCGCGTTTCCGGGAATTTCGCCTGCTTCACGCGGCCCGAGATGAAGGCGGAGCGATTCTCCTACGATGTGATGACCCCTTCCGCGGCGCGGGGGATTCTGGAGGCGATCCACTGGAAACCAGCCATAACCTGGGTGGTGACGCGCATCCACGTGCTGAAGCCGATCCGGTTCACGTCCATCCGCCGCAACGAGGTGGCGCAGAAGATTCCGGCCTCCTCCGTGCGCAGCGCCATGCGCAAAGGCACGACCGCCGGCCTCGGCCAGATCGCCGACCGGGAGCGGCAGCAGCGAGCCGCCACCGTTCTGGTCGACGTGGACTACGTCATCGAGGCCGAGTTCCGGATGACGGCCAAGGCCGGGCCGGACGACAACCCGGCCAAGCACCTCGACACCTTCAACCGGCGCGCCCGGCGCGGCCAGTGCTTTCATCAGCCCTGCCTCGGCACGCGCGAGTTCGACGCCCGCTTCGCACTGGTCGAGCCGGACGACGCGATGCCGCGGGCCATCGCGGAGACGCGCGACCTCGGCTTCATGCTCTGGGACATCGACCATGCCGGCGACCGGTCCTCGATGTTCTTCCGCGCACGGATGGTCGACGGCGTGGTCGAGGTGCCGCGGCCGGGCTCGCCGGAGATCCTGCGATGAGCGTGCTGACGGCTCTATCGTCCTACTACGATCGGCTCGCCGACAAGGGCGAGGTGCCGCCGTTCGGCTACGCCAGAACCCGGGTGGGATTCTGCATTATCCTTGGGTTGGATGGAGTTCCGGTAGTTCCGCCCGTAGATCTGCGGGAGCGATTCGGAAAGAGACTCGTTTCTCCGCGTTTCGCCCTTCCCACGCCCCTAGCCCAGAGAACGTCCGGAATTTCGCCAAATTTCCTTTGGGACAAGACTGCTTACGCGTTGGGGGTGACGGCAGGTGCAGCGAGGAGGACGATTGAAGAGCATACGGCATTTGTGGATTT
>JAJUFW010000219.1 GCA_029263555.1 Alphaproteobacteria bacterium | reverse complement strand
CAGGGCGGATCGCCACCGCCGCCGGCGCGCGCCCTCGGTCCCGATCATCTCCCGGTCCCGCGTCGTCAGAATGGTGCTCTGCATGGCTGTCCTGCTCGCCCGCTGGGGAACGAAGGCGGGTCCGGATCCCGGACCCGCCCATCGGCGTCAGAGCCCGGCCTGGCGCAGCTGGCGGTCGACGCTCTCGGCCAGCTGGTCGAGGCCTTCGTCGACGGGAACCTCGCCCGCGACCATCTTCTGAAGCGAGGCCGCCCATTCCGTCGTCAGGTTGAAGAACAGCGGCTGGGGCGTGAAGTAGATCTTCGAGCCCGGGGCGGAGGCTTCATACTGCTCGAGATATCCCGGGTATCGCTCCGCGATCCGGTTCCGGAACTCCTCGTCCTGCCAGACCGAGGTGCGGACCGGGTTGACGAAGTCCATCTTGCGGGCGCCGAACAGGTCGTGCTCGACGCCGCTTGCCCACTGCATGAAGTACCAGGCGGCTTCCTTCTGGCCGGAGAAGCTGTTCATTGCCAGCGACCAGATCCAGACATTGGGCGTCGGCGCGCTCGCGTTCGGATTGGGCGTGAAGGCCGTGAAGGCGATGTTGCCGGCCTCGTTCGTGCCGCTGTTCTGGAAATAGCCCAGGATGTCGGCGTCGTAGATCATGCCCGAGGCGCCGGCCCCCAGGTCGTTGCCGACCTCGTACCAGGTGTAGGTCGACCAGTTCCGCGGCCCGGATTCCTTGATCATGTCGACCCAAAGCCGGGTGAACTCCTTGCCCTCCGGGCTGTTCATAGAGGCCGTCAGCTTCCCGTCGGCGACGGTGAAGTCCCGGGCTCCGTAGTTCGAGAAGCCGGAGAGATAGCCGGGGTGGATCGTCGCCCAGGAGCGCGATCCGCGCACGCCGATGCCGTAGGGACCGCCCGCGTCCTGGGTGATCCGGCGGGCCTTTTCGATCAGGTCGGGCAGGTTCTCCGGCGGGGTCAGGCTCAGCTGGTCGAAGATGCGCCGGTTGTAGGAGACGGAGTTCAGCTCGAACCCCCACGGGATCGCCCATTGGTGGGCGCCCTCGCCGCCGAGCGGCGCCCCGGGCTGGCCGGACCAGGCGGTCGAGGCGCGCAGGTTCGGCAGCACGTCGTCCCAGGCATAGGCCGGATTGGTCAGTTCCGGATCCTGGATGTATTCGTTGAGGTCGACCAGCCAACCCGCCGGGCCGTACTGCCAGGTCTGATAGGCGCCGGTCATGAAGGCGTCGTACTGGTCCGACCGGGACGACAGCGTCGCCGTGACCTTGTCGAAATAGACGTCTTCGGGGAAGACGTCATAGGTCACCTCCATGCCGGTCAGCGACTTGAAGGCGTCGATGTTGGCGACCATCGCATCCGTATAGGGATGCTTGTTCAGCAGCAGCCGGACGGTCGTTCCTGAGTACTTCTGCCAGTCGAAATCGGCGGCCAGCGCCCTGGAGACGGCGTGGCTCAGGAGATAGTTTGCGGTCGCGGCCGAGACGCCCAGCCCGGCCATTCCGGCCAGAAGCTCGCGCCGGTCCAGCTTCTTTGCGACGAACGCATTGACCAGATCCCTCGCTTTCTCGTGCATTGTTCCCTCCCGATAATAAGGTTGGTGATGCCCGAGGCGGGGCCGGACCGTTCTACTCCGCGGCCAGTCCCTCTCGTTTCTGAGTACGCTTAAGCAATCCTTCCGCTGTCTGTTCGTCTGTCACCAGGATGCGGGCGATGCCACTGCGCAGCACGGCGTCGACCGCCCCGACCTTGCCGTGGCCGCCGGCGATCGCGACCACTTCCTTGCCCTTCAGGTCGTCGAACCCGACGGCGATCGACCGGCGGTTCACGTCCACGTCGACCGGTACGCCGGCATCGTCGACGAAGGTGCCGAGCACCTCGCCCACCGCGCCTGCGGCGCGCAGCTCGGCCAGTTCCTCGCCCGTGATCATGCCGGTCTGCAGCAGATGGGCGTCCTCGGCGACGGTGCCGATGCCGATCATCATGAAGCTCGCGCAGCGGGCCAGGGCGAAGACGTCCTGGAGGCTCTTCTGGGCCAGCAGGACCTCGCGGTCGGCCACGCTGTTGCAGAAGAAGGGGGCGGGCATGAAATAGGCCTCGCCGCCTGCGCGTTCGGCCAGGCGATGGATGACGTCGAAGGGATTGGCCGCGGCGCTCCGGGTCAGGCTGCCCAGCAGCGAGACGAAGCGCACCCGGCGCCGGGGAATGCGGGGCAGATGCTCGACCACCGAGGCCAGCGTCCGGCCGTGGCCCATGCCGACGACCTGGATCTCGGGACGCTCCAGGGCGCCCTGGAGAAGCCGTGCCCCGGCATTGCCGAGCGCGCGGAGGGGCAGGTCGTCCTCACCCAGGGTCGGCGTCACGACGCAGGCGGCAAGGTCGTAGCGGGCGGTGAGGGCGTCTTCCAGGGCGACCCAGCGCGCCGCCCGGCCTTCGACGAAGACGTGGACCAGCCCTTCCTTCTGGGCCCGGGCGATGAGGCGGGTGACCTTAATCCGCGAGATGCCGAGGCGTGCGGCGATCTGCTCCTGCGTGTGACCGCCGACATAGGACAGCCACGCGGCCCGGACCGCGAGATCGAGATCCGTCTCGACCGGGATGAAGGATTTCTCCGGGGCGTCGTGCCGATGCATCGTGAACGAATGTCCATCAGCCGCACAATCGAACAGCAGTATGAGAGTCCCGGGCCGGGGGAGTCAACCTCGCCCGAGGTGTAACTCCCTTTGCCATGACCAGCGGCGCCGATGCCGCATTCAGGTTGCATTTCCTGATGCAGGTCGATATAGATCGACACAGACGACGCTTATCCTTTTCCTTTTACTGAAATCCGCGCCTCTCCCCGCCCGACCGCTCCGCGCGTCAGGCATGTCCGGCTTTTGGCCTTGCGGACGGAGGGGTGAGATGATCGGCGCCCTTCACGGCTACGCTGTCGCGCAGCTTCAGAACGAGCTGTTCATGGCCGGCGCCGGCCTTGGCGTGCTCGGCCTTGCCGCGGCGGTGCTGCGACGTCTCGGGCGGCATCTGGGCTCGCTGCTCCGCTCCCGCCTGATCGTGACAATCACGATCCACGATCGGGACGGGCTGTTCGACTGCGTGGAGCGCTGGCTGCACGCCCATTCCTACGCCGAAACCCGGTGCCGTAACCTGCGCGCGAAGGGCGAACGGAAGGGACGACGGACGATCCTCCTCCTGTCGCCCGGTCCGGGATGGCATTTGCTCCGCCATCGCGGGACGTGGATCGTGCTCCACCGCAAGACAGTCGGCGGGGACGACGATGCCCGTACCCAGCAGGAACACCTCGAGATCCGGGGCCTATGGCGGGACCGGGCCATCTTGCGCGAACTGCTCGAGGAGGCGGCAGACCGGTACGGCCGGACCGATCCCGATGGCGTCGCGGTATTCGCGCCGGATGGCTTCGGGGACTGGCAGCAGATCTCGTGCGTAGCAAGGCGGCCGCTTGCCACCGTCATCCTGCCCGAGGGCGTGGCGGAGGATCTGGTCGCCGATGCGCGCGCCTTCCTGAACGGCCGCGACTGGTACCGCGAACGTGGTCTTCCCTATCGCCGCGGCTACCTGCTTTCGGGACCACCCGGAACGGGCAAGTCGACCCTCGTGCGCGCGATCGCCGGCGCACTCGACCTGGACCTCTGCCTCCTCAGCCTTTCGATGCCCGACCTCAAGGACAGGCTGCTCCAGGAACTCCTGTGCACGGCGCCAAATCCCGCGATCCTGCTTCTGGAAGATGTCGATGCCGCGTTCAAGGGCCGCCGGGCCGACAAGGAGGCGGGCAGTGGCCTCAGCTTTTCCGGGGTTCTCAACGCCTTGGACGGCGTCGCTGCGCAGGAGGGACGGATCCTGTTCATGACGACGAACCATCCCGAACGCCTCGATCCGGCCCTCATCCGGCCGGGACGGATCGACCGCTCGATTCTTCTGGGTCTGTGCGACGAAACGCAGCTTCGGCGGCTCTTCCTCACCTTCTTTCCCGGCGAGGACCTTCTGGCCGCCCGATTTGCGGAAAGGATCGGCGGGGGCGTTGCCTCGCCCGCCTCGGTTCAGGCGCATCTGCTGCTCCACCGCGAGAGCGCGTCCGCCGCCGCCCACGCTCTCTTCGCGGCGACGGCGCCCAAGATCGTCGCAACCGATGCGGACGTGGGCATTGCCCGGTCCATGGCGCCCCTTATCTAGAGGTCCATGGACGAACCATGTCGAATGGAGAGACCGCCGATGCCCAGTTCCCCTTCTGCCATGGCCGCCGTCGCGTTCGGGGTCGGGCTTGCAGCCTGCTCGGGTGCCGATGCGGTCGAGGCGGTGTACGACACGGAGAAGGCCAGGATCCGGGTCGAGACCTTCGCCGACGGCCTGAGCCATCCGTGGGGCTTGGCCTTTCTTCCCGGCGGACGGATGCTGGTGACGGAGCGCGGCGGCAATCTCAGGTTCGTTTCGCCCGAGGGTGAGCTTTCGGAGCCGCTGGCAGGCCTTCCGGAAGTGGATGCCCGCGACCAGGGCGGGCTGCACGACGTCGCACTAGACCCGGAATTCGAAAGCAACGGGCTGGTCTACATCAGCTATGCCGAGCCCGGCGAGGACGGGAACGGTACGGCCGTCGCGCGCGGGCGGCTCGTCGAAGGCGAGGAACCCGGGCTTGCCGATGTAGAAGTCATCTTCTCGCAGCGCCCGAAGGAAAGAAGCACCAAGCATTCCGGCTCGCGGCTGGTGTTCGACGGCTCAGGCCACCTCTTCGTCACCTTGGGCGAGCGCTCGAACGAGGCCTTCCGGGAGCAGGCCCAGGACCTCGATTCCCACCTGGGCAAGATCGTCAGGATCAATCCCGACGGATCCGTGCCGGAGGACAATCCCTTCTTCGGCCGGGACGACGCCCTGCCGGAGATCTGGTCCTATGGCCACCGGAACGTGCAGGGCGCGGCCCTCCATCCCGAGACCGGGGCCTTGTGGATCAACGAGCACGGGCCGCGGGGCGGGGATGAGATCAATATTCCGGAGCCGGGCCGGAATTATGGCTGGCCCGTTGTCTCTTACGGGGTCAACTACAGCGGCACTCCAGTCGGGACGGGCGAGCCTGAAGCCGAGGGGATGGTCGGCCCGATCCATTACTGGACGCCCTCGATCGGGCCGTCGGGCATGGCCTTCTACACGGCCGATGCGATTCCGGGCTGGCAGGGCAGCCTGTTCGTGGGCGGACTCGCCATCCCGAAGCTCGTCCGGCTGGAACTCGATGGGCAGAGCGTGACCGCGGAAGAAGCCCTGCTGGCTGATCTGGATCTGCGGATCCGCGACGTCCGGCAGGGGCCGGACGGGGCGCTCTACCTCCTGACCGACGAGGATGACGGCGAGATCCTCCGCATCACCGCCGCGACCGGGGAATGACCGGGTCGGGACGGCGCGGGCTCACCGGCATTCGGAGCTTGCGAGCCGGCGGCCGGTGACGTCGGCCACATATGCCTCGAACTGGTCGGGGCGGGCGCCGATCAGGGAATGGAAGCGGCTGTTGCGGATGGCGCAGTAGCGGTCCGTCGCGAAACGGTTGAGGACGCCGCTCTCCTCGTTCGCGAGAGCGGTGCGGTAGCTGTCGTAGAGGAAGCGCCCGTCGCCCCGGCCGGAGAAATACCGCAT
>JAJUFW010000239.1 GCA_029263555.1 Alphaproteobacteria bacterium | reverse complement strand
TTAAAGATGCCCGGTGCTTCCTTCCTGATCGCCAGCAGGGCGGCCTGTGCGGCGGCCTCGACATGCAGGGTGCATGCGCCTTGGGGGACAGCGCTGCTCGTGCCCGGTCCGTAAAGCAGGCCGTAGCGCAACACGGTTCCCCGGAGCGGCGGCGAGTCGAGCACCATGCGCTCCAGCGCCATGACCGCTTCGAGGACGACCTGCTGGCCGGCATCCGTCGTGCCGAGCGGGTCGTCTTCCCCATGGGGTCGGGGACCTGGGGCATAGAACCAGGCGAGGCTCTGCGCAATGGCGCGCCGGGTTCCCGCCCCCTTGGCAGCCGCGATCAGGTTGCGCGTCCCTTCCGTCCAGATGCGGGCGTTGCGCAGCTTCCCCTCGACCATGGCCTCCGGATTCAGATCCTTCGGCAGGTCGGTCAGCATATGGATAAGGATTTCCGGACGCACGCGCGAGAACGCCGTATCGACCGCCGCAGCATCGAAGACGTCGAGCACGACCGGCTCCGCACCGGCATTTTCCAGGTCGGGCGCCTTGTCCCTTGAGCGGGTGGAGCCGAAGACGCGATAGCCCGCCTCGACCAGAAGCGGTACGAGCTGGCTGCCGATCGCGCCGGTGGCACCCGCAAGAAATACCTTGGCCGTCATTCCATGATCCTTCACAGCGCTTGAAACATCCTCAGGCGAAAGCCCGCCCACGTTTCGGAAAGACGGCGGAACGAAGCGATTGTGACGCCCGGCCGAAGATTTTCGCGACGCAGGCCGACACCCGAGGGGTTGCTGCGGGAAAATCCGCCTGTACTGTCACGGCGGGTAGGGCTTGGCCGTCTATCATGGGATATGCCGTCGGGAGATCGCCTGCCGTGCCGGTCACAGCACTGGACATCGAGAAACTGAGGCCGCGCCTCTTCGGTCTTGCCTATCGCATGCTGGGCGCATGGCAGGATGCCGAGGATGCGGTGCAGGAGGCCTTCCTGCGCTGGTATCGTTCGGCCCCCTCCGAGGTCAGGTCGCAAGAGGCGTGGCTGGTGACCACGCTGTCCCGCATCTGCATCGACCGGCTGCGGGCGGTAACCGCCGAGCGCGAGGCCTATGTCGGTCCATGGCTGCCCGAGCCGCTCGTCAGCGAAGAGACGGCGCCGGACCGGACGGCCGAACGCGCTTCCGACCTGTCTATGGCGCTGATGATGGTGCTCGAGCGGCTTTCGCCGGAGGAGCGCGCGGCCTTTCTGATGCGCGAGGTCTTCGACTGCGGCTATCCCGAGATTGCCGCGGCCTTGGCGAAAAGCGAGGCGGCCTGTCGCCAGATCGTCCACCGCGCGCGGGAAAGGGTGCGACGGGACAGGCCGCGTTTCGAAGTCTCGCCGACCGTGCACCGTTCCCTGGTCGACCGGTACATGCGGGCGGTTCAGGAACGGGATGCCGAACGGATCGCGGAGCTGCTTGCCCCCGACGCGGTTTTCACGAGCGACGGCGGGGGCAAGGTCTGGGCCGCGCTTCGACCCGTGGAGGGCGCCCGGCGCATCGCTCGGTTGGAGGTCGGCGTCATGGGCAAGCTGGAGGGCCGGCCGTCGATCCGGCCCGTATTGGTCAATGGCGAGATCGGGCTCGCACTCTATCGCGCCGGGCAGGTCTACGCCGTGACGGCGTTCGAGACCGATGGCCATCGCATCCTGTCCGTCATGCGTGTGCTGAATCCCGAGAAGCTGAAGGGCGTGCGCGATCCATTGCGCCCCGCTTCCGGGCGAAAGGAAGACGCCTGGCGGTCTCATCACGCCGTGGGCACGATGCCGCCGTCGGTCGAATGGTCCCGTGCCGGTTGTCCCGGAAACCCGCGGCGAGACGGGTAACGCAGCGAGATCGGAAGCTTCCTGAGGCGCACCGCCGGAACCCCAGCCTCCGTTTCCATCTGGCGGCACGGCCAATCGCCCGGCGGACGACGGCAGTCCGCCGCCGGCTGCCTATGCTCATCGAGGCCCGCCGGCTCGCGCAGCTCGAGAATTCCTCAGGATTCGACGGGCCGGCGTTCCCCGGAACGCAGCAACGACATCACGCCATAGACCAGAAGGACGACGGCCAGCGCCAGCATGACGCCCGAGATCGGCCGCGTCACGAAGGACGTCAGGTCGCCTTCGGCATACATCAGGGCGCGGCGCAGATTCGTCTCGAAGATCGGGCCGAGGACGAAGCCGAGGACCATGGGCGCGAGCGGGAACCCGTACCGCTCGAACAAATATCCGACGATGCCGAAGCCCAGCATGAGCCAGACATCGAACAGCCGATTGCCTGCCGCATAGGTCCCGACCACCATCAGCATCGCAAGGATCGGCAGCAGATAGTGCCGGGGGACGAGGAGCACCTTCGGGAACAGCCTGATGGTTCCGAGCTGCACGGCCAGCAGGATGATTGTGGAGACGAAGAAGGCGGCATAGATCATCGCCACCACGTCGGGCGCGTTCTGGAACAGCATCGGTCCGGGCTGCAGGCCGTGGACCGTGAATCCGCCGATCAGGATCGCCGTCACGCCGTCCCCGGGTATGCCAAGGGTGATCAGCGGCAATATCGCCCCGCCGACACTCGCATTGTTGGCACTCTCCGATGCGTAGACGCCGGCAAGGGCGCCCTTGCCGAACTCTTCCGGGCGCTTCGATGCCTGCCGGGCCGCGCCATAGGCGATGAGGTTCGAGACGGAACCGCCGACGCCGGGGAGAACCCCGACTCCGATCCCGATGGCGATCGAGCGCAGCATGTTCCCGATATTCGCGACGAACTCGGAAAGCCGGACGCCGGTACCGCGGATGTTGAAGTTCTGGCGGATCTTTATGGAGCTCTCCGTCACATCGCGGAGAAGCTGCGAGATGGCGAAGAGGCCGACCATGAACGGCACGATGCCCACGCCGGCCATGAGGTCGATGACGCCGAAGCTGAGCCGCGGCGTCGCGCCGATCGGAGCGAACCCGACCGATGCGACCGCCAGGCCGAGGAACGCCGAGGCCAGGCCTTTGACCAGGTCCGCCTGGGACAGGACGATGACCAGCATCAGCGCCGCGAGCGTCAGCGTGGCATATTCATGGGCACCGAAACGGATGGCGACCCGGGCCAGCATCGGCGCGAACGCGACGACGACGATGAGGCTGATCATCCCGCCGACGGCGCTCGCGATCATGCCGGTGGCCAGCGCCTTGGTGGCCTCTCCCTTCTGCGCCAGGGGATAGGCGTCGAAGGTCGTTGCGATCGACGACGGCGTGCCCGGAATACGCAGGAGCGTTGCAGCGACGAGGCCCCCCGAGACGCCGCCGATATAGGCGGCCACCAGCATGGCGATGCCCGTGTCCGGGTCCATCGCGAAGGTGAGCGGCAGTAGGATCGCCACGGCCATGGTCGCGCTCAATCCTGGCAACGCGCCGAAGAAGAGGCCGAGCAGCAGGCCGGACAGCAGGATCAGCAGAGTCAGAGGATCCGCCAGCTGGGCCACGTTTTCGAGGGCGAGCTGAATCATGTCAGGGGACCAGGACACCGGGGAGGGGAACGCCGATCACGCCGGCAAGGAAGCCGCCGACGGCCAGCGTCAACGCGGCAGACAATCCGACGCTGACGACGATGCTGCGCGGCGTGCGGGGGGCAAGCAGCACCATGGCAACCACGAGGAACATGAATGTCGCGAGCGTGAAGCCCAGGCGCTCGAAGAAGGCGATATAGGCGACGAACGCGACGGCGAGCGCCGTCTGGACAGGCCCCGACGGCGGCGCGAGCATCTCGACCCCGCCTTCCGTCGATTGCCCGCCGGGTTCGGAAACGGAAGCCTCTGCCCGCTTCCGCCTGCGCAGAACGAGAAGAAGCCCGAGAAGGCCGAGCCCGGCCGAAAGAATGAAAGGAACCAGCTTCGGGCCGGGATCGCCCAGGCTGGCGAAGGGCGTCTCGATCTGCATGGTCGCAAGCGCCATTCCCGCCGCAACCATGATGAAGGCAATGCCGAACCAACGATCCGCGATCATCGATCCCTCCTGTCATGCCATGGACGAGAGGCGGGCTGCTTGAGCCCGCACCTCTCCATGTTTCCGACCGTCAGTCGATGAGAGACTGGACGAATTCGAGCTCGGCCTTCAGGAACTCAGCCGTCTCGGCCGGCCCCCGGATCGCCGGAACCTGGCTTGCCTTCTCAAGGGCCGCCTTGTATTCGGGATCCGCCTCCATCTCCTCCAGAACAGCCGCGAACGCCTCGACGGCCGCCGGATCCATGTCTCCGGGCCCGTAGACGGTGAAGGCGAGCGGGAAGGAGATGTCGACGCCCTGCGAGACGGTGGTCGGCCACTCGGGGGCGAACGGATCCGGGGTCTTGTTGATGACCGCCAGCACCTTCAGCTGGCCGCTTTCGGCATACTGCACGGCATTGGCGACGCTCATGCTGATGACGTCGACCTGCCCGCCGAGGAGCGCGGTGATTCGGTCGGACTCTCCGCCCGCATCGACGATCCGCATCGCCCCGTCCGCGGCCACGTTCAACGCCTGGCCCTTGATCTGCGTGGTACCGCCGAACTGGGACCCGATCGTCACCTCGCCCGGGTTGGCCTTGGCGTATTCGACCAACTCCGGCACGGTCGAATAGGGGGCGTCCGCCCGGACGGCATAGACGTCGTTGTAGTCGCCGGTGGTCGCAAGCGGCGTGAACGCCGTATAGGGGAAGGGCGACTGGCCGAACTCGTTGGTCGTGTGCAGAGCGGCGTGCCAGACGTAGAGCACGCTTCCCTCCTTCGGCGCGGTCGCCAGCGTCTGGGCCGCGACCACCCCGCCGCCGGCGGCCTGGTTGACGACCGCCACATTGCTGTTGGAATGGCGCTGAAAGTATTCCGCGAAAAGACGCGCATTCGTGTCGGTCGACCCGCCGGGATTGGCCGGGACGAGAAGGCGCACCGAGGACACCGGATAGTCGGCCGCGGTCGCGGCGAAGGCGGCCAGGGCGCTGGCAAGGACCAGGCCGGTGATGCGCAACGACTTCAGAAGCACTGTTTCCTCCTCTGCTTGGTTCTTGTTGGTTCCTGAAGGGGCAGCTTTCGGCTCTCTCAAGGGCGTTCGCGGCGGGAAATCACCTCGCGTCGGCCTCCGAGAAGGCGCGGAGATCGGGGTTCTCGTCCCGAAACACGTGCTGGAAGCCGTCCACGTTGAAGACGGCGACCACCGTGTCGTCCTCGAGCGCGATAGGGGAATGGACCCTGCCCTTCGGGATCATCGTGCCCTCGAACGGCCCCATCTCGAGGGACGGGCCGTCCTCGACATCGATG
>JAJUFW010000508.1 GCA_029263555.1 Alphaproteobacteria bacterium | reverse complement strand
GTGATCCACGACGAGGAGAACAAGAACATCATCTATCGGGATGCGTTCTTCGACCTGTTCGGGATCCCGATCGCCTACACGCCCTATTTCTCGCACCCCGATCCGACCGTCGAGCGCCGGTCGGGGTTCCTGTTCCCCAGCTTCGGCGCCAGCAGCAATCTCGGGCTGTTCGTCAACAATTCCTATTACTGGGACATTGCGCCCGAGCAGGACGCAACGATCGATCTCGGCCTCACGACCGACGCCGGTCCCGTGCTCGGCGGCGAATACCGCCGGCGTTTCGAGAATGGGGCGCTCACGCTCCGCGGCTCGATCAACCGTAGCGACCGCAAGGATATCTCGGGCGGCCGGCAGACGGTGATCGAGGACGACATCCGTTGGCATTTCTTCGGCGATGCCCGGTTCGACCTGAACGAGCACTGGCGCGCCGGCGCCGACATCAACTACGCTTCCGACGACACCTATCTTTCGGCATTCGACATCACCGAAGACGACGTGCTGGAAAGCCGCGCCTATGCCGAAGGCTTCTATGGGCTGAGCTATCTCTCGGTCGAGGGCTATGCGTTCCAGGACCTTCGCCCGCGCGAAGTCGAGCAGGCGCTGGTGCTTCCCTGGATCAACTACAATTTCGTCGGCGAGCCGGGCGAGGTTGCAGGCGGGCAGGTCTTCGCCAATGCCAGCATGATCACGCTGACGCGCGAAGGCGACAACGCGATCCGGCAGTTCCCGACCGAGGGCGTCGACACCACCCGCTTTTCTCTGGATGCCGGCTGGCAGAAGACGTCCTATTGGGACAGCGGCCTCGTGACCGACGTGACCGGCGCCGTACGCGGCGATTTCTACTGGTCGAACGACTTCCCGGACGAGGGCGATCCCGATGTTCTCGAAGACGACGTGACGGCTGCCCGCATCTGGCCGCGCATCAACATGACGGCACGCTATCCCATGGTCCGTCAATGGGGCACCGTCCAGCATCTGGTGGAACCGGTCGTCGCGCTGACCGTGTCGCCGGAAATCGACGATCCGGACGAGATCCCGAACAACGACAGCCTGGATCTGGAATTCGACGACATCAACCTGTTCAGCGCGAACCGCTTTCCGGGGCTCGACCGGGTGGAGGACGGGACGCGGGCCACCTACGGGTTCCGGACGGCGCTCTACGGCGCCGGCGGCGGCTCAGCATCCCTCTTCCTCGGGCAAAGCTATCGGTTCACCGGCGATGACGAGTTCCCGGAAACCTCCGGTCTCGAGGACGACTGGTCGGACTTCGTCGGACGGCTGACCCTCGCGCCTTCTCCGGCGCTGAACCTCGACTACCGGTTCCGCTTCGACCATGAAACCCTGGAGGCCCGACGCCAGGAGGTGAGCCTATCCGGTGGCGTGCCCGCGCTCCGGGGGAGCCTGTCCTACCTGTACCTCGACGGCATCAGCTCCTCGGGACGGCCGGAGCGTCGGGAGGAGGTCTCCGCGACGGTCCGGTCCAGATTCAGCGAGTACTGGTCGGCAGTGGCGCAGTCGAAATACGACCTCGCGGCGGACGAGGCCCGGACGATCGGTGCCGGCCTCATCTATTCGGACGAATGCCTCACCTTCGGCGCGCGATGGGTCCGCGACCTGACCGCCGATCGCGATGACGAATCCGGCGACACGATCTATTTCACGATCGTGCTGCGCAACCTGGGCACCCTGCCTTTCGCGGTCGAAGGCTAGCAGTTCCCCGGAAAAGATCGGGCCGGGCCCACGGGAACGCGTCGATGGCACCTTCCCGTGAAACGCGGCCCGTCGAACGGCGGGATAATGCCGTCCAATCTATCGCAGGACCGGCATCGTGAACTCCGCGCCCGCCGTCATGTTGGTCGGCCAGCGCGCGGTCATGGTCTTCAGCTTGGTATAGAAGCGCACGCCCTCCATGCCGTAGATCCCGTGGTCGCCGAAGGCCGAGCGCTTCCATCCGCCGAAGCTGTGGAAGGCCATGGGCACCGGAATCGGCACATTGATGCCGACCATGCCGATATTGCAGTGGGCGGCGAATGTCCGGGCCGCGTCGCCGTTCTGGGTGAAGATCGAAGCGCCGTTGCCGTATTCATGGCGGTTGACGAGGTCGAGCGCCGATTTGAAGTCCGGGGTCCGCACGACGGACAGGACGGGCCCGAAGATCTCCTCCTTGTAGATCCGCATCTCCGGCGTCACCTGGTCGAACAGGCATCCGCCCAGGAAGAACCCGTTCTCATAGCCCTGCAGCTTCATCGGGCGGCCGTCGACCACGAGCTTCGCCCCCTCCTCGACGCCCAGGTCCACATAGCCGCGCACCTTTTCGAGATGCTGCCGGCTGATCAGAGGCCCCATTTCCGATTCCGGGTCGGTACCCGGCCCGACCTTCAGCGCCCGGACCCGCGGCTCCAGCTTCTCGATCAAGCGGTCGCCGACATCGCCCACCGCGACGGCGACCGAAATGGCCATGCAGCGCTCGCCCGCCGCGCCGTACCCCGACCCCATAAGGGCGTCCGCCGCCTTGTCGAGATCGGCGTCCGGCATCACCACCATGTGGTTCTTGGCGCCGCACAGGGCCTGCACCCGCTTTCCGTGGGCGGCGCCCGTCGCATAGATGTACTCGCCGATGGCGGTCGATCCGACGAAGCTGACCGCATTGACGCGGGGGTCGGTCAGCAGCGTGTCGACGGCCTCCTTGTCGCCGTTGACGACGTTGAGTACGCCCTTCGGCGCCCCCGCTTCCATCAGCAGCTCTGCCAGGCGCAGCGAAGCCGTCGGATCCTTCTCCGAC
>JAJUFW010000344.1 GCA_029263555.1 Alphaproteobacteria bacterium | reverse complement strand
TGTTGGAGATTCTGCGCGGTATCGTTCTGGAACACCATGTAGACGCGGCAGGCCTCTCCCACCGGCTCCAGCTTGTTGAGCTCGATCTGCAGTCCCGACGTCCCGGACTCGACCGCATCCGCTTGGGACGACAGGAATGCCGCGGCGAGGCCGAAGACGGCAACCGCCAGGGACGAGGCGCGCCGGTCACGGCGAAGCCGACAGAGCTGTCCCCTTCCAATCAGCGCCATGATACCTCCGACGATCCCTTTTCCGGTCCCCGGCCCGCCCTCTGGTGAGGTCGTGGCGCGGCTTCTGCGACGGCACGTCAGCAGAATAGCCGTTGTGATAATGCGAACCGTTCGCAATAGCAAGCGAGAGGTCGGCAGGAATGGGCCATGGCGCCCGCCAGGGCGGTGAACTGGCCGTGTCAGGGCGTCAGCGACGGAGAGACTGCGCGCGCAAGCGTAACCCCTGCCATTCGACGGTTTCGATCAGGTCGGCCGCGCGGCCATGGAACATCTCGACCATCCAGGCGACCGTACCGGAAGCGGTTCCGGCCCCGGCGCCCATCCCGTCCAGCATTTCGACGACCCAGGCGTAGTGCTCTTCCTCATCGGCCGCATTCTGCCGGACAAGCCTGCCGATGTCTGGGGGATAGGGGCGCATGGCATGGCGCGCATACTTGCTGCGCACCTGACCCTCGTTCGCCTTGAAAGCAAGCAATATGCCGGGATCCCCGCAGCCGATCCCGGCAGCCTGCATCGCCAGCTTGAAGAAGCCGGTCGGGACATGGGGCAGACGGATCGGAACGCCCCCATGGGCCAGGATGGCCTGGTTCAGTTCCCGGATATGACGCCTGTGATCCTCGCGATAGCCCCTCAACGCCTGCTTCGCGTTCCGGTCGCGAAGCGCCAGGATTGCGAGCCCGTAAGCATGGTTCGCATCGTGATCCAGCTTCAGCAGGTCGTTCAGGTCGGCGATCAGCGAAGGATCGAAGCGCGCGTCATTCGCGGACATGGCTCTTCTGGCGGACGGCTGCTATGGCTGTCCGCCCCCTTCCCCCTGCTGTCGCTGATCGATACTTTCCTGTCCTTCGGGCGAACCTTCCACCGCCGTGCTGTCGCTGTCGTTGCCGGTCGTATCGGGCAGCACGGGCTCCTCGGCCGTTGCGCCGGCTTCCGCCGGGGTGGCGGCGCCCGGTGCTTCCGCCGCTTCCGACCGGGCGCGGGTCTCCGCGATCGCGTGCACGATCAGGAAGCCGCCGCCGCCGACCAGGACCGAAAGGCCGAGCGAGACCAGGATCGCCGCGGGCATCAATCTCAATCCGAAGAAGCGGGTGTGTTCGAGCGGGTCCGTCGTCATCAGGCCATCCGTTCAGGACCGGTCCGCCACACGGGCCGGCATCCGTTGTGTCGAACCTGCGGGCGCCCTTGAGGTTCCCCGGCTGCGGCCCGGCAGTCACGGAATATCGATCACGGCAAATCCCGCCGTGAACCCGGGACCGAGGGCGAGAGCGAGATACCGGCCGGGCGGCGCCTCGCGCAGCTTTTCCTCGAGCACGAAGAAGACCGTTGCCGCAGACATGTTCCCGTAGCGGCGGAGGACGTCGGCTTCCACCGCCAGCGCGGCTTCCGAAAGGCCGAAGCCGTCGCGCAGGGCGGCCAGCACCTTCGATCCGCCTGGATGACAGATCACGCCGTCGAGATCCCCGATGGAGAGCCCGTGGGCGTCGAGAAACGCCGCGGCGACCTCGGGCAATCCGGTCCGGACGAGAGATGGAATGTCGCGGGAGAAGATGACGCCGAGCCCGTCCTCTTCGACCGACCAGCCCATGATCTCCAGGCTGTTGGGCCAGGTATATTCGCCGGCGGCCAGAATGCCACCGGCGCCCTCGCCCGCCCTCAGGATCGCGCCCCCGGCGCCGTCGCCGAAGAGGGCCGTCGCGATGATGTTGCTCTTGCTGAGGTCGCCCCGGCGGAACGTGAGGCCGCAGAGTTCGACCACCATCAGAAGCACGCGGCAGCCCGGATCCGACCGCGCAAGAGCGGCGGCACGCCCGAAGCCGAGGACGCCTCCCGCGCATCCCAGCCCGAATACGGGCAGGCGGACCACGTCCCGGCGGAAGGGAATCCGCTCCATCAACCGCGCGTCGAGGCTGGGGGTCGCGATGCCGGTGCTCGAGACGACCAGCAGCACATCGATGTCGGACGCCCCGAGGCCGGCCCGGTCGAGGCAGGATCGGGCCACGTCCTCGAGCAGGGACAGCGCGTTCTCGACATAGCTGCCGTTCCGGTCCGGCCAGCCATGCGCCTGAAGATACCAGCCGACCGGCACGCAGGAGCGGCGGGTTTCGATACCGGCATTGCCGAAGACGCCGGCCATCCGCTCGAACTCGTCGCTGCGTCCGGAGAACACGGCGCGTGCCCCCTCAAGGGCTTCGGCCTGGCTGACGGTCACCGGCGGCGCGGCTGTCGCAACCGCATCCAGGCGAACGACCGGTTCGCGGTCCGGTACGGCACGACGCCGTCTCTGCAGGATGTTCGGCGGCACCCCTTCTCCTGGCCCGGGCCCATTCAGGAACAAAGGTTGGAACACTGATGCCGAAGGCCGGTTCCCTTAGAAACTGCCGGGCGAACGACGGCTGGCCCAGTCGGGGGCGTTATGGTCCTGTTCAACCGCTTGATCGCGCTCATGCTTCTCCTGATCGCAGGGCCTGTCCGGCCTGCCATGGCGGCAAGCGGCAGCGAGCCCAGGTGGGAGATGTGGCATCCGCCCCCGGCGACGCCGACCATGGCGCAGATGGACCAGTTCCATTTCATGCTCCTGATCATCATGATCGGGGTCTGCACCCTGGTCGTCGGGCTGATCGCCTATGTCGCCTGGCGGTTCAATGAAGTGCGCAATCCGGTCCCCTCACGCGTCACCCACAATACCTTGATCGAGGTGATCTGGACGGTCGTCCCTGTCCTGATCCTGCTGGTGATCGCGGTGCCGTCCTTCAGGCTGCTCTATTTCGCGGACCGGGTGGAGGATCCGGAGCTCACGCTTCAGGTCACCGGCTACCAGTGGTACTGGGGCTACCAGTATCCGGACCAGCAGATCGCCGAATTCGCGAGCTACATCGTGCCGGAGGGTGATCTCCAGCCCGGCCAGCCGCGGCTGCTTGCGACGGACACGGCCGTCGTTCTTCCCGTGGATACGGACATCCAGATCCTGGTCACCGGCGGCGACGTTATCCATTCCTGGGGCATCGCCCCCTTCGGCGTGAAGGTCGATGCCGTGCCGGGCCGGATGCACGAGACCTGGGTGCGGATCGAAGAGGAAGGCACCTATTACGGCCACTGCTACGAAATCTGCGGCACGGGACATTCCCAGATGCCGATCATGATCCGGGCCGTCAGCCGCCAAGCGTTCGACGACTGGGTCATACAGCAGACGGCCGGGCTCGACCTCGAGCAGCCGCCCGTCCTTCTGACCCGGAAATGGGAGGACGCTTCGGATTCACGCAGCTTGGCCCAGAACTGAAGGGCATGGCGGGCATCAAATGACTCACAGCGCGGTCCATTCCGATCACCATGACCATACGCCGGGCTTCGTACAGCGCTGGCTGTTCTCGACCAACCACAAGGACATCGGCACCCTCTACCTGATCTTCGCAATGATTGCGGCGCTGTTCGGGATCCTGTTTTCCCTGATCATGCGCCTGGAGCTGCAGGAGCCCGGGATACAGTTCGTGGCCGACGGCCAGATGTGGAACGTGTTCGTCACGGCCCACGGCCTGATCATGATCTTCTTCGTGGTCATGCCCGCCCTGATCGGCGGCTTCGGCAACTGGTTCGTGCCGCTGATGATCGGCGCGCCGGACATGGCCTTTCCGCGCCTCAACAACATCTCGTTCTGGCTGCTAGTCCCGGCCTTCCTGCTGCTGATCTCGTCGCCCTTCTTCGGCACGGGCGCCGGCACCGGCTGGACGCTCTACCCGCCTCTGTCCTCGACGCTCGGCCATGCCGGGCCATCGGTCGACATGGGCATCTTCGCCCTGCACCTCGCCGGCGCGTCGTCGATCCTGGGCGCGGTCAACTTCATCACCACCATCTTCAACATGCGCGCCCCGGGCATGACGCTGCACAAGATGCCGCT
>JAJUFW010000536.1 GCA_029263555.1 Alphaproteobacteria bacterium | reverse complement strand
TGGAACACCACCTTGATGGTCTGCAGGTAGAATTCCGCCGTCAGGTCCATGACGGACCGGTACTCTCGATAGAAATCGCGCTTGGCGGCCGCGCTTTCCTCATCGCCCTGAACCAGATGATTGAACATCTCCCAATGGGCGTCGATGTGGCGGCTCAGATTCATCTGCATGAAGCCGGCCAGCTGCAGGAAGCCCGGATAGACCCGCCGCATCATCCCCGGATAGGGCGGCGGCACCCGGGTCACCACATTGTGCTCGACCCAGGCGAGCGGGCGCGTTTCGGCGAGCTGGTTCACCACGGTCGGGCTGCGGCGCGCGTCGATCGGCCCGCCCATGAGGATCATGGAGGTCGGCGTGCACTCGTCCCCGGCGGCGGCCATCAGCGACACCGCCCCCAGCACCGGCACGGAGGGCTGGCACACCGCCATGACATGGGTGTTGGGGCCGAGGATCCGCAGAAACTCGATCAGATAGTCGACATAGTCGTCGAGATCGAACGAGCCCTGGTAAAGCGGAACGTTGCGGGCATCGCGCCAGTCGGTGATGAAGACGTCGTGGTCCGGCAGCATCCGTTCCACCGTGCCGCGCAGCAGCGTCGCATAATGGCCGGACATCGGCGCGACGATCAGCAGCTTCGGATCCTGCCGGTCCGTCAGCCGTCGGAAATGCTTCAGCTGCCCGAAGCTCTTGCGGAAGACGATCTCCTCCTCGACCGCGACCTCCTCGCCGTCGATGACGGTCCAGTCCAGTCCGAACTTCGGCTTGCCGTACCGCCGGGTCGTTTCGTCGAAGAGATCGAGTCCCGCCGCCAATATCCGCGAGGGCATCGTATCGGCGAAGGGATTGAGGGGATTGCGCAGCAGGTACCTACCTTGTCCCGCGAGGAAGCGGGCAGGAGCCACCGCCGCTTGCTGCATCTCGTAAAGATGATAAAGCATCCTGATCCTTCAGAAGGTCCGCAGCCGTACCTGCCGAGACGCGCCCCGAACGAAGCGGGTTACAATCGGTTCACTGAATTCCCTTGTAAAGAAGGATCTTGCACCTGCGAACACCCGCCGGGCTTGCGGTCCTGGCCCGACCGTCGCCCCTCGCGGTATAAGACAGGGATGCTTTCCCCGCCCTTCGGGACATCGGCCCATTGTCGCGCATTCATCCCCATCTGATCGGCCCCCGCGTCCTCGTCAGCCTGGCGCGGGAGACCGACGCGATGGCGCTCCTGTCCTTTCAGCGGCGCAACCGCGAGCACCTGAAGCCCTGGTCGCCGCCCATGCCGGACGCCTACTACACCATCGCCTACTGGAGCCAGTGGTCCGCCCAGGCGCGTCCGATCTACGATCAGGATCAGGGAGCCCGCCTGGTCATGCGCCTGAAGGACGAGCCCGACGGCCCCGTCATCGGCCTGATCACGTTGAGCCAGATCGTCAGAGGCGCATTCCAGGCTGCCTCGCTCGGCTATCAGATCGATGCCGCGCATGAAGGCCGCGGCCTGATGAGCGAGGCCCTTGGGCTCACCGTCGATTTCGCCTTCCGCATCCTGCGCCTCCACCGGATCATGGCGAACTACATTCCCGAGAATGTCCGCAGCGCGCGGGTGCTGGAGCGGCTCGGCTTCCGGAAGGAAGGGTACGCCAGGGATTTCCTGTTCATTGACGGGGCCTGGCGGGACCACGTCCTCACCGCCCTTATCAATCCCGAACCGACCGAACCGGCACCGGCGGAGAGCCTGCCCGGACGGCACGCCACCCCTGCCCGGCCCAGTCAGCGGCGGCTGGCTCCGCGCGGCCTGAAGGTCTAGAATCGTGGCTTCGGCGCCTCGATCGGCCTTGCATGGCCGGTCTGCCCGGTCACGCCCCGGCTTCCCTAGGGCCCGTGTCCTCTTTATAAGGACGCGCGCCCGTCCCGCGTCACGCCTGCCAGAGACATGCCCAAACGCACAGACATCAAGTCCATCGCCATCATCGGCGCCGGCCCGATCGTCATCGGCCAGGCCTGCGAGTTCGACTATTCCGGCGCCCAAGCCTGCAAGGCGCTGAAGCAGGAAGGCTATCGCGTCATCCTGGTCAACTCGAATCCGGCGACGATCATGACGGATCCGGAGTTGGCCGACGCGACCTATATCGAGCCGATCACGCCGGAAATCGTGGCCCGAATCCTCGAAGCGGAGCGTCCCGACGCCCTGCTGCCCACCATGGGCGGCCAGACGGCGCTCAACACGGCCATGGCGCTTGCCGACGACGGGACGCTCGAGCGCCTCGGAATCGAGCTGATCGGCGCCAAGCGCGATGTCATCGCCAAGGCCGAGGACCGCCAACTCTTCCGCGAGGCCATGGACCGAATCGGGCTAGAGAGCCCGCGCTCCCGGATGATCACCAGCTTCGAGGACGCAGCCGAAGCCCTCGAGCATGTCGGGCTTCCGGCCATCATCCGGCCGTCTTTCACCCTGGGCGGTTCGGGCGGCGGCATCGCCTACCACCGGGCCGAGGTCGAGGAGATCGTCAAGAACGGCCTCCGCCTGGCCCCGGTCGGGCAGGTCCTCGTCGAGGAATCGGTCCTCGGCTGGAAGGAGTACGAGATGGAGGTCGTGCGCGACAGCGCCGACAACTGCATCATCATCTGCTCGATCGAGAACAT
>JAJUFW010000266.1 GCA_029263555.1 Alphaproteobacteria bacterium | reverse complement strand
CTGGCCGTCGCCGTCCATGGTGGCGATCCAGCCGGCGCGGGCGACGGCGGCCCCCGTCCAGATCGCGGCGCTCTTCCCGAAACGGGAGCGGTGCCGGATCAGCCGGATGCGCGGATTGGAGGACAAGGCTTTGAGGATTTCGGCGTATGTGCCGTCGGTGCTGCCGTCGTCGACGACGGCCACCTCATAGGCGACATTGTCGCCGAATACCTCTCCGATTTCATCCAGCAACGGCCCGATATTGCCTCGTTCCTCGAAGGCCGCGATGACGATGGTCAGTTCGGGCTCATGATCGTTCAAGGGCCAGGGACTCCCCTTCCATCCGCACCTCCCCGCAGCCGGCCGCAACTTCCGTCATCCCGCTCACGCACGGCCGAGCGCCCGGGAGATGAAGCGTCCGGCCGCCTCGACCTTGTCCGGTGCGACGCCGGTCACGAAGCCAAGCTCACCGACGAGGCGCAGCACCTGCTCTGTGCCGACGTTGCCCGGCGCGCCGGCGGCGAAGGGGCACCCGCCAAGCCCCGCGACCGCCGCATCGACGACGCGGATGCCCGTCTCCAGCGCCGCAGCGACATTGGCGAGGCCGTGGCCTCTCGTGTCGTGGCAATGGACGGCCAGCCGCTCGATCGGCACCCGTTCGGCGACGGCAAGAATCACGGTCCGGACCCTATCCGGGGTTCCGGCCCCAATCGTGTCGGCGATCGAGACCTCGTAGCAGCCGAGCTCGGCAAGGCGCCCGGCCATTTCGGCGACGCGCGCCGGCGCGACCTCCCCCTCATAGGGGCAGCCGAGCGCGCAGGAGACATAGCCCCGCACCCGCAGGCCGTGCGCCCGCGCGGCCTCCGTCACGGCGGCGAACCGATCCAGGCTTTCGGCAATGGAGCTGTTGATGTTCCTTTGCGAAAAGGCTTCCGACGCCGAACCGAAGATCGCGATCTCCTCGACGCCGGTCGCGTCTAGGGCGGCCTCCAGCCCCTTGAGGTTCGGCACCAGCACCGGATAGGTCACGCCCGGAAAGCGGCGGATCCCCGCAAGCACGGCCGGCGAATCCGCCATCTGCGGTACCCGCACCGGAGAAACGAAGGCACCGGCCTCGATGACCCGCAGCCCCGTCGCCGACAGAAGGTCGATCAGCCGGATCCTGACTGCGACAGGAACCGTCGCGGCCTCGTTCTGAAGCCCGTCCCTCGGCCCGACCTCGACGATCTTCACGAAATCCGACATTTCTCGCTCGACCCCATCAGCAATGACGATCCGGGGAAGACGTTCCTCAACGCTCGGCGTCGAAGCCGATCAGCTCCATTCCCTCCTGGACCTGGTCACCGACCGCATGATCCAGCCGCGTGACGATCCCGTCGGCAGGCGCCGTCACGGTGTGCTCCATCTTCATGGTTTCGAGCACGAGCAGCGGCTGGCCCTTGCGCACGCGATCGCCCCGAGCCACCGACACGGCGACGACCTTGCCGGGCATCGCCGCAATGAGGCCGCCGGGGGCGACCTCCTGGTCCGTATCCGCCACGGTATCGACAAGTTGGAGATTCGTCCGCCTTCCAAGGGCAAGGACGCTGAGATCCCTCCCGTTCCGGAGCACCGTCGCCCGGCATCGGACGCCGTCGAGATCCGCCATCAGCGTGCCGTCGGAGGCGAGATCACCCCCGGCCGTGACGGTCCCGTCCGGCAGAACGAGCCGGAAGGCGCCCTCCGTCAGATAATCGATCGCGATCTCGATCATCCGATCGCCGGCGCGCAAGCGCAGGGCTTCCGTCGCCCCGCCGTTCAGGCGCCATCCCCAGGCATGCCACCAGGGCGACCATGGATCGCCGGACCGGAGCGCCCGCTCATCCTCCTCCCGGCGCCGGTCGAGCAGCAGGTACAGAGCCGCCAGTGCAAGGGCGTCCGGTCCGATCCCGGCATCCGCAGCCGCCACGAGTTCCCCCCGATGGCGGTCGATGAAACCGGTATCCACTTCACCGGCAGCGAAGGCAGGATGCCGCGCGATCGCGGCCAGGAAGCCGGTGTTCGCCGCAACTCCGACGATCTCCGTCTCCTCGAGCGCACGGATAAGCCGCCGTACAGCCGACGGGCGATCGCGGTCCCGGACGATCAGCTTCGCCAGAAGCGGATCGTAATGAACCGTTATCCGGTCGCCGGCGCGCACGCCCGTGTCGACCCTGACATGGTCTCCGCCCTGCGGCAGGCGGACATGCGCCAGCCGGCCCGCCGAGGGCAGGAAGCCGTTCGCCGGATCCTCGGCATAGAGCCGGACCTCGATCGCATGGCCTTCCATCGCGAGCGACGGCTGGTCGAGCGGCAAGGGCTCCCCGGCCGCCTCCCGGAGCTGCCATTCGACGAGATCGATGCCAGTGACGGCCTCGGTCACCGGATGTTCGACCTGGAGACGCGTGTTCATCTCCATGAAATAGAAGGACGGGTCGGCGCCGAGCAGGAATTCGACGGTGCCGGCGCCGCGATAGCCGACGGCACGGGCGGCCCGGACCGCCGCCTCTCCCATCGCGGCCCGGATCGCCGGAGAAAGGCCCGGTGCCGGGGCTTCCTCCACCACCTTCTGATGCCTGCGCTGGAACGAACAGTCCCGTTCGAAGAGGTGGATGCAGTTGCTGTGACTGTCGGCGAAAACTTGGATCTCGACGTGCCGGGGCCGGGGCAGATAACGCTCGATCAGAACCTGATCGTCGCCGAAGGCGGCCTTCGCCTCGCGCCGGGCGGACTCGAGCCCGGCGGCGAACTCCGTCCGGCTCTCGACGATCCGCATCCCCTTGCCGCCGCCCCCGGAGGAAGCCTTGATCAGGACCGGATAGCCGATCCGGTCGGCTTCCCGGGCCAGCGTCTCCGGATCCTGATCGGCGCCGTGATAGCCGGGCACGAGGGGCACGCCCGCACGTTCCATCCGCGCCTTCGCTTCCGATTTCGATCCCATCGCCCGGATGGCGTCGGGCGGCGGGCCGACGAAGACTAGGCCCGCGCGCGCGCAGGTCTCCGCAAAACGCGGATTTTCGCTGAGGAAGCCGTAGCCGGGATGGATCGCCTCGGCGCCGGAGCGGATCGCCGCGTCCAGGATGCGGTCGATCCTGAGATAGCTTTCCGCGGCGGGCGCAGGGCCGATCCGATAGGCCTCGTCCGCCATTTCGACGTGAAGCGCGCGGGCGTCGGCCTCCGAATAGACGGCGACGGTCGCGATGCCGAGCCGGCGGGCCGTGCGGATCACCCGACAGGCGATCTCCCCCCGATTGGCAATGAGAAGCTTGGAGAACATCGGGGCGGCGTACCTCCCGTCACCGACGCGGCGGGACGGCGGGGATCCGTCCGTTTCCGGTACGCCAGGCGGGCGGGCGCCGCTCCAGGAAGGCGGTCACGCCTTCCCTCCCCTCCGCCGAAGACCTGACCTCCGCGATCCGGCGGGCGCAGTCATCCAGCGCCTCCCGCGGCGGACGGCCGGATACCGCGGCGACCAGGTCCTTGACCGCGGCCTGAGCCGCCGGGCCGCAGGCCGTCAGATCGGCGAGCACGTCCCGCAAGGCGTCCTCGAGCCGTGCCCGCGGGACGACCCTGTGGATGAGGCCGAGCCAAAGGGCCTCAACCGCGTCCATCCTTTCGCCCGTCAGGAAATAGCGGCGGGCCGCGCGCGGCCCAATCGCCTGGACGACGAAGGGCGCAATCACGGCCGGGATCAGCCCGAGCCGCGCCTCCGGGAAGCCGAAGACCGCCTTGTCGGCCGCGATCGCGATATCGCAGCAGGCGACCAGTCCGGCCCCGCCGCCCAGCGCCGCCCCCTGGACCAGGGCGACGGTCGGCTTCGGCATTTCCGCCAGAACGCCCATCAGCGTCGCCAGTTCGCGCGCGTCGGCCAGGTTTTCCTTGCGCCCGAAGAGCGACATCCGCTTCATCCATTCGAGGTCTGCCCCGGCGGAGAAGCTGCTGCCGTTCGCGCGCAGGACCACCGCCCGGACAGAGCCGTCGCCGCGGAGAGCCGCAAGCCCCCGGACCAGATCGGCAATCATACGGTCGTCGAACGCGTTCCGCCGTTCGGGCCGGTTGAGCGTCACCCAGCCGACGCCGTTGTCGGTCCGGATCAGGATCGGGCTGTCCGTCACGGGTCCGCCTTTCCTGCTAGAGTGCCTGTCCCATGCCGGCCGGGCCGGCTCAGGGCACGACCGCGAAGACCCGCGCCGGGAAGCCCGAGCCCCTGTAGGGCTTCGGGAAGGTCACGAAGGCGATCGCGCCGAATGCCGGCACCTGGTCCAGATTGGCAAGCAGTTCGATCTGATACCGGTCGCGGCCCAAGATATAGGTTTCCAGCGAATAATCGCCGCGGCTGGTCGCGATGCCGGGGTCGGTATCCGTCGGCTCGTGCCCGGACGCAATGATGTTTCTTTCCTCATAAAGATAGGTGAGGACTTCCTGGCTCCAGCCCGGGTAGTGGGCAATGCCATTCTCGTCCTCGTTGCGCATCGCGGCGATGTCGGGCCAACGCTTCGACCAGTCGGTCCGCATCACCGCGAAGGCGCCTTCCGGTACGGGCCCGTGCGCCGCCTCCCAGGCCCGGACATCTTCCATGGTGATCTGGTAGTCGGGGTTCTCCGCCGCCTTGGCGCTGACGTCGAACACGACGAGCGGCAGCACCATTTCCTCGACGCCGATCTCGTCCTGGAATCGTGTGCCCCTCACGAAATGGGCCGGTGGATCGACATGGGTCCCCCATTGTCCCGGAATACAGTATTCATGGGCCAGGAAGCCGGCCCCCTTGACCCCAACCCCTTCGTCATAATGATAGACCGTGGTCCTGACCTCGTCGTCGAAACCGGGCCAGTGCGGAATGCCCGGGCGGAAGGCATGGGTCAGATCGACGAAGCGGTGGCTCTTGAGCTGCGCGACAAGCTCGTAGAGGCTGGCCGTCTCCGGCTCCT
>JAJUFW010000506.1 GCA_029263555.1 Alphaproteobacteria bacterium | reverse complement strand
GCATCTTCGCCGGCGCGCCGGGCTCCTCGCCGGGCGCGATCTCGGCCACGTCGCTTGCGGGGAAGTCGAAGCCGACCGTGGATTCGAACCGGATCGCCTCGCGCGAGGGATCCTCCCCCTGCCCGATCGGCACGGCGTCCCGCCTCAGGGCCTCCAGCCACGCGACGGCGCGGTAGAAGTCGAAGGCAGGGCCGTCGGCGCGCAGCTGGTCCTCTATAGAACCCGCTGACCGCCGATCCTGGGAGGCCATGCTTTCCAAGTCCCGCTCCTTTGGAACGAAGTCACGATCAGTCGGGTGAAGGAGTTCACCGTCGTATAGAGGCCAAGGAAGCGGTCGAGGACCGCCGAGAACAGGAGCGCGCTGCCGCCGACATAGGCCCGCTCATCGAACTCGACCTCGACTTCGATGCCGCGGCAGAAACCCCGCCAGGCGTCCTCGCCGACCCGCCGCACCGCGCGCCGGCATTCCATGCGCCGGATGCCCTGGATCTGCTGGGCTGCCGCAGCATCGCCCGGCGGCGCGTAGAGCCGCAGGATCTCCTTCAGGGCCTGCAGGCTTTCCGCCCCTTCCGAAAGAGAGAGATAGTTGAGCGACAGATGGGAGATGAGCTGCCAGGCCGTCTTGCCGCCCATGGGCGGGCTGCGCTGGAGCGTCGGCTTGTTCAGGCAGACGATGCGCTTCAGCGGCGCGGCGCGTTCGATGTTGAGAAGCGCGCCCGGCGGGATCTGCTCCGCCAGCATCCGGTTCGTGCACAGCGTTTCGGCAACGACCGTCTGGACGGATGGTCGCTCCGGCAGGGAGTCCAGATTGAGGAACGACAGATAGGTGTCGGTCCCGGGCATGTCCTTCCGGCCGGTCGGCTCGCGCCGCATCGCCCAGAACGCCTTCGCCTCGGCATGGTCGTGGTCGAACGAGAAGAAGGGCCGGAACTCGGTCCGCCGACCGTCCTCCACCGAGATTCCGGCGACCGACAGGATCGAGTGGATCTCGGTCGTCCGCTCCCGCCGGTAGTCAGCGACCACGCGGTATTCGGTCCGCCGGTGGTCGAGGCGGATCGGCTCCGCCAGCCGGTGGAAGAGATTGATGACCGGGGTGCAACCCAGCGCGAAATTCCCCGGCTCGACCGACAGCCGGCCCGGCGGGAGATAGTTCAGCAGGAACAGGACGTCGACCGTATTTCCCGCCCGCTCCAGCGGCGGGAACCGGACGTCGATGAAGTGGAACTTCTCGGGAAAGGTGAAATATTCCTGCAGCAGCCTGTAGGCGGGATGGCCGTGTTCTGGCGACGGCAGGACCGCATCCTCGGGATCGAAGCCGACCTGGTGGAGCACCTCCTCGACCGGGCGGATCACCGGGGCCATCCCCTCCTGAAGGAAGGCAACCCGGTCGACCTGGGTGAACAGAAGCTCGAACAGCCCGTTGGCAAGCACCGGATCGGCGTTGAGGTGGAACCTCAGGCTCCGCATGTCGAGCTGCGCGAAGTCCACGCCCTCGGACACGAGGCGCAGGCGCAGGACGGCGGCCGTGTTGCTGGTTTCGAGGAAATCGAACTGGTCGGTCGATTCGATGCGGGCCCGCTCCACCCGGATCGGCCACAGCGTCACCGGGTAGCATGTCCGGAAGCGGCAGATCACCCCCGCATCGGTCTGGGCGAAGAGCGGCGTGTGGCGGTCGATCAGAAAGCCGGAATTCAGCTTGCCCTGCGCCGGATCGACGTCGAAGCGGGCGACCGTCATCGCCGGAACCGGGGCCACGAGCTGCGGATGGAGCAGCCCCAGCAGGGCTTCGGTGAAGCGCGGAAATTCCGCGTCGATATTGCGCTGCAGCCGTCCGGTCAGGAACGCGAAGGATTCGATCAGCCTCTCGACCTGGGGATCGTCGGACTCGTCGGGTCCGATTTCCAGCCGGCGGGCGACCTTGGGATAGGAGCGCGCGAACTCGACGCCCATCTTGCGCAGATAGGCGAGTTCCCGCTGATAGTAATCGAGAAGAGTCTCCCAGGCGTCCACGTCAGACCTCTGGCGAGGCGGACGGCCGGATGCCGAGATCCACCGGGAACCAGACCTCCTCGACGTGAGGGCCCAGTCTGATCGTGCCCCGGATCTGGAGACGGAGCGATCCCAGCCGCTCGGAGGAATGCTTCGCCTCGACCGCAGGATTGCGGAGCCTCGGCTCGAAGGCGGCGATCGCCTTTCTCACCGCGAGCGCGAAGAGCGCGCATTCGTCGAGATCGTTGGGATTGAGGCTCGAATAATCGGGGACGCCGTATTCCAGCACCGTAAGTTGATCCTCGTTCAGGGCGTCCGTAAGCGAAATGGGGCGGCGCGTGTCGAGCAGGCGCTCGAGCTCACGCCGCACCGAGGCGCGGAGGCCTTCCGGCGTGAGATACCGGAAGACCTCCTGCTCGATTGGCTCCCGCGGGGCGGCGTCGACCAGACGGTCGAACAGTGGAGCTGACGCCCCGTCGACGACGCGGGGATCCGACATGTCCGGGATGTCTCCCGACTACTCCTTCTTGCCGAGGAGCGCGTTGAAGTTGGTCGGGATCTCGCCCGTGTCGACCGTGCCGTCGGGCTTGCCCGGACGGTAGGCGAACTCGATCTTGTTGAAATCGAAGGTCAGGTCGTCCGTCAGGTCGCCCTCGTTGATGCTGAAGTTCTGGCTGGAGATCAGCGCGTCGGTCAGCGTGATCTTCAGGAACCAGTCCTGGGCCTCGACCTGGTCGCCGATCGCCCTCAGCACCCAGAAGGTCGCCTTGGGAATGGTCTTCCCGGTAACGAGGTAATCCATGAG
>JAJUFW010000108.1 GCA_029263555.1 Alphaproteobacteria bacterium | reverse complement strand
GCTTGGCAAGCCCGAGCCGAGGGGCTATGTTCTCGCCCTTTCTACGGGCTCGGCCCATGGGGGATGCATCATGTTCAAGGGCTCCATCGTCGCGCTGATCACGCCCTTCACCGAAAGCGGTATCGACGAGAGCGGATTCCAATCCTTCGTCGACTGGCAGATTGCCGAGGGAACGGACGGCCTCGTGCCGGTCGGAACCACGGGAGAGTCGCCCACGCTGAGCTACGAGGAGCATCGGCGCGTGGTCGATCTCTGCATCGAGGCGGCAAAGGGGCGGGTGCCGGTCATTGCGGGAACGGGCTCGAACTCGACCGAAGAGGCGATCGCGTTCACCCGCCACGCCGCGAAGGCCGGCGCTGATGCCGCCCTGATCGTGACGCCCTACTACAACAAGCCTTCGCAGGAAGGTCTTTATCACCACTTCAAGGCCATCCACGATTCTGTTGAGCTCCCGATCATTATCTACAACATCCCCGGTCGAAGCGTGATCGATATGTCGGTGGAGACGATGGCGCGACTCGCCCGGCTGCCGAACATCGTCGGGGTCAAGGACGCGACGAACGATCTTGCCCGCCCGCTCCGGGTCCGGACGGAGATTGGTGCGGATTTCTGTCAGCTTTCGGGCGAAGACGCGACCGCCGCGGCCTTCCTTGCCCAGGGCGGCCATGGCTGCATCTCGGTGACGGCCAATGTCGCGCCGCGGCTGTGTGCCGAAATGCATCGGGCGTGGCAGAACCGCGACCTCGACACCTTCGGCCGAATCAGGGATGCGCTCGCCCCGCTGCACAGGGCGCTGTTCCTCGAAACCAGCCCGGGACCTGTCAAGTATGCGGCAAGCCTTCTGGGACGTGCCTCCAGTCGCGTCCGCCTGCCGCTCACCGAGCCGGGAGAGGCGACGAAGCAGGCCGTGCGCGACGCCATGGTGAGCGCGGGGATTTTGAACTGAACCAGGGCGCGGGCTGCCTGAGCCCCCAGAGCGTGAACGACAGGAAAGGGAGGCGGCGATGAGCCGGCCGCAGGAACCGGCGATCCGCCCCGTGGCGCAGAACCGCCGGGCACGGTTCGACTATTTCATCGAGGACCGGATCGAAGCCGGGATCGTGCTCTCCGGCACCGAGGTGAAGGCGCTGCGCCTTGGCCGCGCGAACATCCAGGACAGCTATGCCGGCGAGATGGAGGGGGAGCTGTGGCTGTTCAACCTCTATATTCCCGAATACGCCCCGGCCAACCGCTTCAACCACGAGACGCGGAGGCCGCGTAAGCTGCTGGTCCACCGCAAGGAGCGCGACCGGCTGCTCGGCGCGGTCAAGCGTGAAGGCGTGACGCTGGTCCCGCTTTCGATCTACTTCAACCGGAAGGGCATCGCGAAGATCGATCTGGGACTTGCCCGCGGCAAGAAGCAGCACGACAAGCGGGAAGTCCAGAAGCAGCGGGACTGGCAGCGCGAGAAGCAGCGCCTGCTGCGCGATCGGGGCTAGGGTCCGTCAGGCAATCGGTTGGGCGCCGCGGCGGGGGGCCTGAGCCAGCCGCAAGGCCCGACCGGCGCGATTGAGCCGAAGGAAGGGTCGCTTCGCCATTCGGCCTTGCCGACCCGACGATCGCCTCGCGCGCCGATTTCCCGCAGGACGCCGGGCCAGGTCCGGCGGGACGTTGACGCCGGCAATCCGGTGCGCATTGCCGATGCGATCGGCATCGCCGGCGAAAGAACAGTCGACCCTGCCGGAAACATTTCCCGAAATGCTGTCCATATTTCCGGATGGCCTTCGCCATAGCCCCGAACCTGACCGGCTTCTTCATGGTAAGCTTCTCACCCCACGCCACTAGGAGGAGCGCCATGTCCAAAGTTCGAGCTGGCCTCATCCAGATGGGATTGAAGGCCGATACCTCGCGGTCCCCCGCCGAGATCAGGGACCGGATGAACGAGGCCCATCTGCCGCTGATCGAAGAGGCAGGCCGGCAGGGAGTGCAGGTTCTTTGCCTGCAGGAGATCTTCAACCAGCCCTATTTCTGCCCGTCGCAGGATCCGAAATGGTACGCGGCGGCGGAGAAGGTACCGGACGGACCGTCCACGCGCCTGATGCAGGACTGCGCCCGGCGTTACGGCATGGTGATCGCTGTCCCGGTCTATGAGGAGGACATAACAGGGGTCTACTACAACACCGTCGCCGTGATCGACGCGGACGGCAGGTATCTCGGAAAGTTCCGGAAGGTCCACATTCCGCAGGTCGCCGGCTTCTATGAGAAGTTCTTCTTCAAGCCCGGAAATCTGGGCTATCCGGTATTCGACACCGCCTTCTGCCGCCTTGGGGTCTATACCTGCTACGACCGTCACTTCCCCGAAGGCTGGCGTGCCCTTGCCCTGGGCGGGGCGGACTATATCGTCAACCCGTCGGCGACGGTCGCCGGGCTCAGCCAGTATCTCTGGAAGTTGGAGCAGCCGGCCGCCGCGGTCGCCAACGGATGCTTTATCGGCGCTGTCAATCGGGTCGGGACGGAGGCGCCCTGGAACATCGGTCGGTTCTACGGCAGCAGCTACGTCGTCGATCCCCGGGGCAACATCCTGGCGTGCGGCAGCGAGGATCGGGACGAGCTGGTGGTCGCCGACATGGATCTGGAGATGATCCGTGATGTCCGGAACCTCTGGCAGTTTTTCCGGGACCGACGGCCCGAGACCTACCGGCCGCTCGTCGAGCCTTGACCCGGACTTTCCATGCCGCGGGCGTGCCGAGCCAGGCGCGCCGCAAGACGGAGAACGTCGGCAAGCATCTTCGGGGTGAGGCGCCCGGTGCTCGTGTTCAGCCTCGAGCAGTGATAGCTGTCGACCAGGCGGTGGTCGCCGGGCAGGACGTGGACTGCCCCATGCCCGAACGGTGCCGATCCCGGCCGGATCCCGAGGGCCGCAAGAACCGCGCCATGGGCGAGGCGGCCGACGGCAAGGACGACGCCCCGCTCCGGCACGGCCGCGAGTTCGGCGGCGACGAACCGCCGGCAGGCGGCCGCTTCCGCAGCCGTTGGCCGGTTGCCCGGGGGCGCGCAGCGTACCGCGTTGGTGATCCGGCAGGCGATCATACGGCCATGCCCGGTTTCCGGCGGGGCGGAAACCACGATTCCCGTGTCGGAGAGAGCGGCCTGAAGCAGGGCGCCGGAATGGTCGCCGGTAAACGGCCGGCCGGTCGCGTTCGCGCCCCGGAGTCCGGGGGCTAGGCCGATGATCAGCAGGGCTGACCCGGGGCGGCCGAGCCCCGGCACGGGCGCATTGTGGAAATGTGGGAAGGCGACCCGGTTCGCGTTCCGGTACCCGACCAGCCGGGGACAGAGCCTGCAGTCGGGTGGGGGATCGGCCCGTGCCGGCCGGCCGTCATGGATCGCGATCCCCTCCGCGGTCTCAGGCAGTCCGGTAATAGGCGTCGTCGTCCTCCCCTTCGCCGCCCTGCGGCGCCGGCGTCCGCGGCGGGGTCGGGGTGCTCCTCTGGATGTGCGGCGCGAGATCGTAGAGTTCGAGGAAGTTGTCGGCCTGGCGGCGCAGCTCGTCCGCGATCATGGGAGGCTGGGCCTTGATCGTGGACACGACGGTCACGCGCACGCCCCGGCGCTGCAGCGCCTCGACCAGCTTGCGGAAGTCGCCGTCGCCGGAGAAGAGGAGGATGTGGTCCACCTTGTCCGCCATCTCCAGCGCATCTATGGCAAGGTCGATGTCGATGCTGCCCTTCGTCTTTCGCCGGCCCTGATTGTCGGTATATTCCCGGATCGGCTTGGTGACCATGCTGTAGCCGTTGTAGTCCAGCCAGTCGATGAGCGGCCGGATCGGCGAGTACTCCTGATCCTCGATGAGGGTCGTGTAATAGAAGGCGCGGATCAGCCGGCCCTTTTTCGCGAAAAGTTCCAGAAGGCGTTTGTAGTCGACGTCGAAGCCAAGGGCGCGGGCCGCCGCGTAAAGATTTGCGCCGTCAATGAACAGAGCCAATCGCTCTTCTTTGTAGAAAATCATCGCCAACCTTCAGTCAGTACGATAATAACCATTATGTGGGCACGGGCGTAGCCCTTCCGTAGTAGTGCGTCAATGATTTCCTGAGGCATGGCGGGCATGGTTTCGCGGCGCCCCCCCCCCTGTGCCTCCGCACGGCTGGCGGCAAGCGAAGCGGGATTCCGTACCGGTCGTCGGGAATCTGCTTCTTGCAGCTGCGAATGCCGCTCTCTATATTGGCTGGCTATCCCCTTTTCTCTATGGAGTACACCCCGCATGGCCCGTGTAACGGTCGAAGATTGCGTTCTGAAGGTTCCGAACCGCTTCGAGCTGGTCATGATGGCGGCGCAGCGGGCGCGCGACATCTCCGCTGGCGCCGCCCTGACCGTCGATCGGGACAACGACAAGAATCCGGTTGTCGCGCTTCGCGAGATCGCCGAGGACACCATCTCGCTCGACAGCCTGCGCGATGCCTTGATCAAGGACCGGCAGAAGCACATCGCCAGCGACGAGTCCGAAGAGGACATCATCGAGCTCATGGCCGGTGAGGAGGAGTTCCTGGCCCAGGCCTCCGCGAACGAGGCCGGCAGCGCCGAAACCGCTTTCGAACCCGAGAACGAGTCCGAAGAGGGCCTGGAACTCGCAGAGGACGACATGGGCGATGTCGCCGACCTCGTTGCCGACGACGATCTGACGCTTCCCGACGACGCCGTCGAGGAGGAAGAGTAAGCCGGCTACGGCAAGCGGGAAGGGGGGCGGATGACGGATCCGCCCCCTTGCCTTTCGAGCCCCAGGCAACGACCTTTTGCTGATGATCAGACCGTCGTCCACCGCCGTTCGAGTGACCGAAGCATGATTCGCCAGTACGAACTGGTCGAGCGCGTAAAAGCCTATGATCCCACGGCGGACGAAGATCTGATCAACCGTGCCTACGTCTTTTCCATGAAGGCGCACGGGTCCCAGCGCCGCGCGTCCGGGGACCCCTACTTCCTTCACCCCCTGGAAGTGGCCGGCATCCTGGCCGGGATGAAGCTGGACACGGGTTCGATCGTGACCGGGCTTCTGCACGATACGGTCGAGGACACGGTCGCGACGCTGGACGAGATCGAGCGGCTTTTCGGAAAGGAGATCGCCCAGCTCGTCGACGGGGTGACGAAGCTCTCCAAGCTCGAGCTTCAGGACGCCGAGAGCAAGCAGGCGGAGAATTTCCGCAAGCTTGTTCTTGCGATGTCCAAGGATATCCGGGTGCTGCTGGTCAAGCTCTGCGACCGGCTGCACAACATGCGCACGCTGGATGCGATCCCCAATCCGGACAAGCGGCGCCGGATCGCCCGGGAAACCCTTGAGATCTATGCCCCGCTGGCCGAGCGCATCGGCATGCACGAGATGAAGGACGAGCTGGAGGATCTGGCGTTCGCCCATCTCAACCCCGATGCCCGCGGCAGTATCGTGCGCCGGCTCCTGGAGCTGCGGCAGGAGGGCAGCAATCTCGTCGCCCAGGTCCTCGACGAGCTTCGGCACGTGCTGGCCGAAGGCGGGCTGCAGGCGACGGTGACGGGCCGGGAGAAAAGGCCCTATTCGATCTGGCGCAAGATGCAGCGCAAGAACGTCGCGTTCGAGCAGCTGTTCGACATAATGGCGTTCCGCGTCATCGTCGACTCGAAGCCCGCCTGCTATCAGGCGCTCGGCATCATGCACGACCGCTACAAGTCGCTGCCGGGGCGCTTCAAGGATTTCATCTCGACGCCGAAGCCGAATGGCTACCAGTCCCTGCATACCGCCGTGATCGGGCCCCTGCGCCAGCGCATCGAGATCCAGATCCGGACGCAGGACATGCATCAGGTCGCCGAACTCGGCGTCGCGGCGCACTGGAGCTATAAGCAGGGGCCGGCGGGCGTCGCCGACCGGCCGAAATACCGCTGGCTTCAGGAACTCTTGGAGATCCTCGAGCACGCCCAGAAGCCGGAGGAGTTCCTGGAACACACCAAGATGGAGCTGTTCCAGGACCAGGTCTTCTGCTTTACGCCGAAGGGCATGCTGATCGCCCTGCCGCAGGGTGCGACCCCGGTCGACTTCGCCTACGCGGTCCATTCCGAGATCGGGGATACCTGCGTCGGGGCCAAGGTGAACGGGCGGCTGGTGACGCTGCGCCACCAGCTGACTAACGGCGATCAGGTCGACATCATCACGTCGAAGACCTCCCGGCCCTCGCCGGAATGGGAGCGCTTCGCGGTGACGGGCAAGGCGCGTGCCCGGATTCGGCGGTTCATCCGCCAGCAGCAGCGCACCGAATACGCCGATCTCGGCCGCGCCATGCTGCAGAAGATCTTCCGCCAGGAAGGCTACGACTTCACGGAAAAGGCGATCGAAGGTGTCCTCAAGATCTTCAAGGCCAATGTGCCCGAAGACATCTACGCCAATGTCGGCGCCGGGTTGACGCCGGCGCGCGACGTCTTCAATGCCGTCTTTCCCGGGCACAAGGCCGCCGCCCAGCGGACCGACGCCAAGGTCGTGCCGATCGGCCGGGCGCGCAGGAGCTTGGGCAAGACCAAGGACCAGCCCGTCCCGATCCGCGGCCTCATTCCCGGGATGGCCGTCCATTATGCGCGTTGCTGCCATCCGATCCCGGGCGACCGCATCGTCGGCATCGTGACGACGGGGAAGGGCGTCACGATCCACACGATCGACTGCGAGACGCTGGAAAGCTTCTACGACACTCCGGAGCGGTGGATCGACGTGAGTTGGGATTCCGGCGGCGACGGGGAGGACCATGTCGGCCGCATCCATGCCGTGCTCGCGAACGAGCCGGGGAGCCTCGGCACGCTGTCTACCGTGATCGGCAAGAACGGCGGCAACATCACCAACCTCAAGATCACCTCCCGCTCGACCGACTTCTTCGAGATGCTGATCGATATCGACGTTTCGGATCTGAAGCACCTCAACAACATCGTTGCGGCCCTGCGCGCCACGCCCGTCATCAGCGCGGTGGAACGTGCGCGCAGCGGGTAAGGCGCCGGGCTGCGCCGGCAGGGGACGGGCTCTGCTGCGGCGACGCATGCGCGGGACGCTGGCGCGCCATGGCCGCAACGCGCCGTGTGCGGTCGGTATCTGGGACCCGGCATGATCCTCGGCATCGGCAACGACATCATCGACATCCGGCGGGTCGAGAAGGCCCTGGATCGGTTCGGGGAACGGTTCATCGGCCGGATCTTCACCGACGTCGAACGGGCGCGGTCGGAGCGCAGGCACCAGCGCGCGGCAAGCTACGCCAAGCGTTTCGCCGCGAAGGAGGCCTGCGCCAAGGCGCTGGGGACCGGGCTCAATAACGGCGTCTTCTGGCGGGACATGGGCGTGGTCAATCTACCGACCGGCCAGCCGACGATGCGCCTCACCGGCGGGGCGGCCGCGCGGCTGAGAGCGCTGACGCCGCCGGGGATGGAACCCGTCATTCATCTCACCATCACCGACGAATACCCCCAGGCTCAGGCGATGGTGATCATTTCCGCCGTTCCCGCCGGGACTCTTGCTGTCGGCAGGACAAGCGGGGCTGCCGCCCCTTCGGTTTACCCGCAGGGTTGATTTTCACGGTCCGAGAGCCGATACAGGAGCGTCTTTTCCGTGGGACAGTCCATTTCGATGCAGAAGAAGTCGTCCGGCGGCCTGGGCGAGACGCTGAGGACGGTCGTCGTGGCCGTCCTGATCGCCGTCGGGGTTCGCACGTTTGCCTATGAGCCGTTCAATATCCCCTCGGGCTCGATGATCCCGACCCTCTTGGTCGGGGACTATCTGTTCGTGTCCAAGTTCTCCTACGGCTACAGCCATATGAGCCTGCCGTTCGGGCCGCCGCTGTTCGACGGTCGCATTTTCGGCAGCCAGCCCGAGCGCGGCGATGTCGTCGTCTTCAAGCTGCCGAGGGATCCGTCCGTCGACTACATCAAGCGGGTGATCGGGCTTCCCGGCGATCGCATCCAGATGCGCGAGGGGCGCCTCTACATCAACGGCCAGCTGGTGCCGCGGGAACCGGTGGGCGAGGAGGTCGTCGACGGCCGGCTGATGCGGGCCTATGTGGAGACCCT
>JAJUFW010000606.1 GCA_029263555.1 Alphaproteobacteria bacterium | reverse complement strand
TCGGCGATCCGGTCGTAGAGGGCCCGGTGCTCTGGCGGGTAGACGACGTCGATGCCGCCCGGCAGCACGGCCACGGTGCCGCTGGCGAGCGCCCCCTCGTGGGCCGCGGCGTCGATGCCGCGGGCGAAGCCCGAGACGATCACGAGGCCCGCCGCTCCCAGATCGCGGGCCAGGTCCGTTGCCATCCGCTTGCCGTTCAGGGAGGCGTTTCGGGCACCGACCATCCCGACGGCATTGCGGGCAAGCAGTTCCGGATTGCCGCGCACCGTGATCAGCGGCGGCGCGCCGTCGATCTCCCGGAGGAGGGGCGGGTAGTCTGGCTCGATGCTGCCGATCATGCGGGCGCCCGCCCGGTCCACCTGCTCGAGTTCGCGTTCCGCCGAGGCGCGCGGGACCGGCCTGTACCGTTCGCCGCCCGAGCCGGAGGACAGGCCCGGCAAGGCCTCCAAGGCCGCGGCAGCACTACCGAATCTGGCAATCAGCCGGTTGAAGATTGAAGGACCGACGCCGTCCGTTCGAATCAGCCGCAGCCAGTCCAGTCTCTCCTCGGCCGAGAGGATGCGACGGGGGCCGGCCATCGAGGCCTATCCGGCCTTCTTCCGGCCGATCTTGGGTTCCTCGCCCTTGAGGAGCCGCCGGATGTTCGAATGGTGGCGCACGATCACGAGAAGGGCGATGAACAGCGCCAGCTCGGCGACCTGCGGAGTCGCCAGATAGCTGCCGCCGACGGACTGCCGGGCCAGACCCCACGCATAGAACGGGGCAAGCGCGATGGCGACCAGGGCGGCGAGGGACGAATACCGGAAGAGGAAGGCGACAGCGAGCCAGGTCAGGCAGGCCAGCGCACCGACGGCCGGCGAAATGGCCAGGAGTGTCCCGAGCGCCGTCGCCACCCCCTTGCCGCCCTTGAAACGCAGCCAGACCGGGAAGATGTGCCCCAGCATGGCGCCGCCACCGGCCAGCACGGCCATGTCCGGACCGAACAGGCCGCCGATCAGGACCGCCGCAGCACCCTTGCCGCTGTCGAGGATCAGGGTAGCGAGCGCAAGGGCCTTGTTCCCTGTCCGCAGGACGTTCGTGGCGCCGATGTTGCCCGACCCGATCTTGCGGATGTCCCCGTAGCCGGCGAGGCGGGTCAGGACCAGCCCGAACGGGATCGATCCCAGCAGGTAGCCGAGCACCGCCGCCGCATAGAAGGGCCAAGTATAGGCGAAGCCGCCAAGCGGATCAGGCATGGCCGGAAACCTCCGATGCCGCGGATGATGGCGTGCACCCGGACCGGACCGACATCGGCTCAGCCCCGCTCATAGACGGTCCGGCCGTCGACGACGGTGCGGGTGACCCGACCCATGACCGGACGCCTGTCGAAGGGCGAGTTCTTCGACTTGCCGCGGAATGAACCGACGTCGATCTGCCACGGCACGTCGGGATCGAACTGGACGATGTCGGCCGGGGCTCCCTTCGCCAGCCGCCCGGCCGGGATGCCCAGCAGTTCCGCGGGCCGCAGGGTCATCTTGGCCAGCAGATCCAATAGGCCGATCCTGCCCTTGTGGTAGAGTTCCAGCGCCAGCGGCAGCAGCGTCTCGAGCCCGACCGCCCCGGGCTCGGCCACGGCGAAGGGCAGGCGCTTGGAATCCTGGTCGTGCGGATGGTGGTCGCTGGCGATGACGTCGATCGTTCCGTCGGCGATGGCGTCGACCACGGCCCGGCGGTCCATCTCGCCCCGCAGGGGCGGCGACAGGCGCGCGAAGGTGCGATAGTCGCCGACATCCACCTCGGTCAGGGCGAAGTAGGGCGGGGCGGTATCGCAAGTGACTGGCAGCCCGCTGGCCTTGGCCCGCCGGATGACGTCCAGCGCGGCCCCGGTCGTCACATGGGCGACGTGGTATCGGGCGCCGGTCAGCTCGACCAGGCGCAGGTCCCGCTCGATCATCATGACTTCCGCCACCGCGGGGATCGCGGGCAGGCCCAGGCGCGTGGCCACTTCGCCGGCATTCATGACCCCGCCGGCGGCAAGCCGCGGCTCTTCCGGGTGTTGGACGATCATCAGCCCGAAGGCGCTGGCATAGCTGAGCGCGCGGCGCATCACCAGGGCGTCGGCGATCGCGCGGCTGCCGTCGGTGAAAGCGACCGCTCCCGCCTCGGACAGAAGCCCCAACTCGGCCAGATCCCGCCCCTCTGCCCCGCGGGTGACGCAGGCATAGGGAGAGATCTTGACCAACTTGGCCTCCCGCGCGCGGCGGGCGACGAATTCGATGC
>JAJUFW010000659.1 GCA_029263555.1 Alphaproteobacteria bacterium | reverse complement strand
TATGTCCTGAACATGGCGAAGAACGGCGATCACTACTGGGTCTTCGCCCATGTAACGCCGACCTTCGACGACGCGGGTGCGGTCACCGGCTACCATTCGAACCGCCGCAAGCCGGATCCGGCCCAGATCAAGAAGATCAAGCCTCTCTACGACTCCCTGCTGGCGATCGAGAAGCGGGCGCCGGACCGCAAGCAGGGCATGCAGCAGTCCTACGATCATCTGATCGCCGACCTTCGGGCCAAGGGAATCACCTATGACGAATTTGTGTTCTCTGTTTAAGGGTCTGGTGCTGGTCGGTGTCGGCACCGGGATTTTGGTCGCGGACATCCTGCTCAGGCTCTTCGTCGCCGGATATGGGATGCCCTACGATCTCATCGTGTCGGCCTTGGCGCTGGCGACGCTGGCCGGTGCGTTCGTCTTCTTCCGGATCGCCTACGGCAAGCTGAAGCAGGCCGCCGAGGTCTGCGCGGCGGCTGCGTCCGGCGATCTCGAGGCGCGGATCTTCGAGGTTCCGGAAAACGGTCTGATCGGCCTGATCCAGCGGCGGATCAATCATCTGCTGGACATCACCGACGCCTTCGTCCGCGAGGCCGGCGGATCGATGAAAGCCGCGAGCGAGGGCCGTCACTACCGCAAGGTGCTTCTGCGCGGGCTGCCCGGTCGATTCAGGACCGCTTCCGTCATGCTCAACGCGGCCAATGAGGTCATGGAAGCCAAGGTCCGCGAGCTTCAGCAGTTCGCCGACAGTTTCGAGAGCAATGTCGGCATGGTGGTGAGCAGCGTCTCGGCGGCGGCGACCGAGATGCACGCCAGCGCCGGCACCATGTCGCAGACCGCGACCGTGACAAGCGAGCAGACCGCGTCCGCCGCCGCCGTTTCGGTCCAGACCGCCGCCAATATCGAGATGCTGGCCTCGGCGGCCGAGGAACTGTCGTCCTCGGTCGCCGACATCCGGCATCACGTCACCCAGTCGACGGAAATCGCCCAGCGCGCCGTGGGCGAGGCCGAGCGGACCAACGCCATGGTCCGGACGCTTGCCAATTCGGCGCAGCGGATCGGCGAGGTGGTCGCCCTCATCAACGAGATCGCCAGCCAGACCAACCTTTTGGCGCTCAACGCCACGATCGAGGCGGCCCGCGCCGGCGAGGCCGGCAAGGGCTTCGCCGTCGTCGCCAACGAGGTCAAGAACCTGGCCAACCAGACAGCCCGGGCAACCGAGGACATCAAGGGCCAGATCGAGGACATCCAGAAGGAGACCGGGAGCGCGGTTGCGGCGATCGAGGATATCGGCAAGACCATTGCGGAGATCAGCGCGATCACCACGATGATCTCGGACGCGGTGGAGGAGCAGGGGACGGCGACCCGGGCGATCGCCCACAACGCCCAGGAGGCCGCAACCGGCACCCGGAACGTCTCGGCGACGATCGAGACGGTGGCCGAGGCCGCCGGCGAATCCGGCACGGCCGCCGTGCAGGTGCTCGAAGCCGCGGCGGAGCTGTCGCGGCAGGCCGAACATCTCCGCAAGGAGGTGGATACCTTCCTGCAACGCGCACGTTCCGCCTGACGGGACTTGAGACCCGGGCGGCTGGTCTGAGGCTGGATCGCGTGCCAGACGGTCTGTAAGCCGGGTTCTGTCGCCGCCGCTTTTCCCGGATGGGAAGTCGGACGGCGGATGACCATTCCTCTGGGACGCCCGTCGCCGGACGCCTCGCGCGACCAACCCGGGCGGCAGGCGGAAACACCTGTGGGGCCGCGAAGGCCCCGCCCGCCCCTATTCGGTCTTGCTCCCGGTGGGGTTTGCCGTGCCGCCCCTGTTGCCAGGGGCGCGGTGCGCTCTTACCGCACCCTTTCACCCTTGCCCGGCGTGAACCGCCGGGCGGTTTGCTTTCTGTGGCACTTTCCCTGGGGTCGCCCCCGCCGGGCGTTACCCGGCACCGTGTTT
>JAJUFW010000233.1 GCA_029263555.1 Alphaproteobacteria bacterium | reverse complement strand
GCCCAGGCTGCCGCCGGCGCAGATCGTGCCGCTGATGAGCGCCTTGTCGTAGGCCGTCCCATGCAGGAAGGACGCGCTGGTCCCGCCGAAGCAGAGCACGTCGATCGGCGCCGCGCCGACCAGCTTGGCCGCCTGCTCCAGCTCTGGCGCACGCATCATCTCGTCGATGCCCTCGACCGTGACCTTGGGCAGCCGGATGCGTGCCGTATGGGTCGAGACCCCTTCCGCCGACATCGCCCACATCTCGGATTCCATGACGACGCTGGACGCCATGAAGATGAGACCGATACGGGCGAGATCGCCCGTACCGTCGTAGCGGAATTGCGGAAACCGCCGCGTTTGCCCGTTCATTGCAACGCCACCTCGACCTGGGTCATGAACTCGGGGGTGACGACTTCGGCGATCTTCTCCCGGATGGGCGCCGCGGCCTCGCGGAAGGCGGCGATGTCGGGGCGGGTCACGGTGACGCCGGCAGCCTCGAACTCGGCGACCAGGGTCTCGTCGCTCTGGTCGGAGACGGCGCGCGTGACCTCGACGGCCTTGCGGGCGGCCGCCATCACCATCTCCTTCATCTCGGGAGACAGGGCGTCGAAGCGCTGGCCGTTCATCACCAGCGTAATCGGCGTATAGATGTGATTGGTGAGGGCGATATAGGGCTGCACCTCGTGCAGCGAGAACTCCTTGATCACCGAAAGAGGATTCTCCTGCCCGTCGATCAGCCCCTGGCGCAGCCCCATATAGACCTCGCCCAGCGGCAGGGTGATCGGCGCGGCCCCCAGCATCTGGAAGGCCATGATGCGGGTCTGGCTGTTGGGCGTGCGGAGCTTCAACCCCTGCAAATCCTCCGGCTCCTCGATGGCCCGCTTGCCGTTGCTGACGACCCGGACGCCCAGCTCGCCGAACGCCAGGACCTGAAGCCCGGACTTCTCGCGCAGCGAGGACGCCATCAGCTCGCCCAGCTTGCCGTCCAGGGCCGCCCGGGCAGAGGCCTTGTCGGCGAACAGGAAGGGCGTGTCGAACAGGGCAAAGCCCTTGTCCATGGCGACCACGCCATCGGTGCCCAGGGGGATGACGTCGACCACGCCGGCGCGGATCATTTCGGCCAGCGCGTTCTCGTCCCCGAGCGAGCCGCCGTCATAGAAGTCTATCGTGACCGAGGAGCCGGCAGAGGCCTGCAGCTCGTCCCGGAACGCGGCAAGCATCAGGTTCGTCGGATCACCCGGCGTGGTCTCGACGGCCATACGGAAATGCACGGTCTCGGCACCGGCCGGCATCGCCGCCAAGGCGGCAGCCACCAGCCCGCCCGCCAGGCCGAGGCGATTGAAACGGATCATTGGAATCGAGCCTCCCGTTTTTGACTGACGTCCGGAATATGCACGGGTCATGCCACGCCCGAGGGCTTACGGAATCGGCAACGCAGAAACGCGATCTGCTCAATATGTGAGCACGACTTGCTCACGCAGCACTACGCATGAGCAATTTAACGATTCTTATCATTTGGATAAGATTTCCGGATACTCGCTCTTACTTTCAGAATCCTCGCTTGAATACTTAATCATTATGATCTTCATAGGATTTCTCGATTTAGCGCGAGCAGTCGCAGCCGGTTAGGCTGCAGGCCTCCACCCCATTTTCCGGTTCGAAGCGATCAGGGAACGTCATGGCCAGCCAGCCGACCGTGTTCTTCCTCAACGGCCCCAATGCCAACCTCTACGGACTCGACAAGAGCGGCCTCTATGGCCGCGACAGCTTCGAATCCATCCGCCAGCGATGCGAGAAACATGCCGCGACCCTGGGCATGCGCCTCGATTTTCGCCAGTCGAACCATGAAGGTGTCCTGGTCGACTGGATTCAGGAGGCAAGGCTCGAGGCGGAGGGGATCGTGATCAATGCCGCCGGCCTGACCTATACGTCCGTGGCGATCCTGGACGCGCTCCTCGCCTTCGAAGGCCCGATCATCGAGGCGCATATGAGCAATATCTGGAAGCGCGAGCCGTTCCGGCATCACTCTTACGTGTCGCGGGCAGCGACCGGCGTGATCGCCGGCCTGGGCGCCCGGGGCTACGAGTTGGCGCTGACCGCCATGAGCGACCTCATCGGCGCGACCTCGCCCGCGTAATGGGAGGGTCTGACGATGACCGAGACCATGGTGTTCTTCAGCGCGTTCGACGATTTCGACGGCTGGCGCTCGGCGCTGGAGCGGGAGCTGCCCGACCTCGCCGTGCGGCGGGCTGAGGAGATCGCCGACCCTCGATCGGTCCGCTACGCGCTCGTCTGGAAGCCGCCGCAGGGCTTCTTCGACGCGTTCCCTTCGCTGTCGCTGGTCGTCAATCTGGGGGCCGGGGTCGATGCCCTGCTCGGGCGCACGGACCTGCCCGAGGTCCCGATCACCCGCCTATCGGATCCGATGATGGCCCGGATGATGGCCGGCTACGTCCTGTTCGCCGTCCTCCGCTATGCCCGGGACATCCCGGTTTTCGAACGGGCCCAGCGTCGACGGCAATGGCACTACATCCATCCGCGCAATCCGGAGGACGTCCGGGTCTCGGTCCTGGGGCTGGGAGAACTTGGGGCGCTCGCCGCGATGGAGCTGGCACGCCAGGGCTTCGACGTCACGGGCTGGTCCCGGTCGCCGAAGGAGGTTCAGGGCGTCCGGTGCCTTGCCGGCATGGAAACCCTGCCCAAGGTCCTGGCGAACGCGGAGATCGTGGTCGTCATGCTGCCGCTCACGCCCGAGACCCGTTCCCTGCTGGACACCCGGCGCCTGGCGATGCTTCCCCGGGGCGCCTGCCTCATCAACGTGTCCCGCGGGGCCATCGTCGACGAGGCTGCGCTCACGGAAGCGCTGCTGGCCGGGCGAATCGCCGGCGCCACCCTGGACGTGTTCGAGCACGAGCCCCTGCCGCCCGAGAGCCCGCTCTGGGGCATGGAGAACGTGCTGATCACGCCGCATCTGGCATCCGTGGCCATTCCGCGATCCGCGGCGCGCCAGATTGCGGAGAACATCCGACGGATCCGCTCAGGCGCGGAGGTCCTCCACCGCGTCGACCCGCGGCGGGGCTATTGACCCGGGCTCGAAGATGCCGCCGGGGGCGAACGCCTCCACGAGGAAATCCGCAAAGCGCTGTACGGCCGGCCGCAGGGTGTGGCGGCGCAGGCGCAGGCTCATGATCTGCACCGGCTCCAGCGCGTCCGCGAGCGGCACCACGGCGATGCGGCTGCCGTCATAGCCGATGGTGGTGCGGGGGACCGCGTTGTGGATGGTGTAGCCGTGGCCGTGGCCGACGAGCCCCCGGATCAGCTCATAGGAGCGTGAGCGGAACGTGATGCGCGGCTCGACCCCGCACCGGGCGAAGAGGCCGAAGAAGTACTCGCGGGAATGCGGAAGGTCGAGCAGCATGAAGGGATCGCCTGCCAGATCCCGCAGGCTTACGCTGCCCGATCTCGCCAGCGGGTGATCGGCCGCAAGGATCGCGCAGGGCGGCAGCTCGGCGAGGCGCTCCCCGACGATCTCCTCCGGAACGGCGAAGGCATAGGACAGGGCGATCTCCGTCCGCCCGCTGACGAGCCCTTCCAGGATTTCCTGCTGGTCGCCCTCCTCGAGCCGCACGGAGATACCCGGCGCCTGGCGGGCGAATTCGGACAGGAGCCCCGGCATGAACCGGGCCGCCAGGGTCACGAAGCTGCCGACGACGATTTCGCCCCGAAGCGTGTCCCCCAGCGACTGCGCGTTCTGGGAGAAATCCCGGACGTGATTGAGCAGCAGCCGGGCCTCGTTGACGAAGCGCTGCCCGGCCGCCGACAGCGTCACGCCCCGCGCATGGTGGCGCACGAAGATCTGGACCCCCAGCTCCGCCTCGACCTGGGCGACCGCCGTGGACACGGACGGCTGCGACACGTTCAGGCGCTTCGCCGCCTCGGTGACGCTGCCGGCATCGGCGGTCTCGACCACGTAGCGCAGGACACGGAACGACAGATTCATCAATTTTTCCGATCCAGATTAAAGATTCAAAATATTTTATTGATGCTAATCCCGGGTTCATCCTTGGTCCAGTTGAAATCGGGAGCACGGGGATGATCCGTACGGGAGACGAGTACAAGCAGGGTCTGCGCGACGGGCGCGAGGTCTGGATCGACGGCGAGCGGGTGACGGACGTGACCAAGCACCCGGCGCTGAAGCCGATCATCGACGTCAAGGCGCGCATGTACGACATGGCGCATGAGGACCGGTATCGGGACATCCTCACCTATGAAGAGGGCGGGCAGCGCCACCCCATCTTCTATCGCCCCCCGCGCGAGACGAAGGACTGGACCGACAAGCTGGTCGCCGTCGACGCGTTCATGAACGACATCAAGGGGGTGGTGACCCGGGTCGGCGACGAAACGATCGGCGAGATGTGGTCCCTGATGGACGGCCGCGACATCCTGGCCGAGATCGACCCCCGCTTCTCCGAGAATATCGACCGGCACATCCGCGCCGTCATCGAAAACGACGTCTTTCACGTGTCGGCGAACACGGATCCGAAGGGCGATCGTTCGCGCGCCCCGCAGGACCAGGACCCGGACCTGATGGTGCACGTGGTCAAGGAGACCGACGCCGGCATCATCATCCGCGGCGCCAAGTACGAGACAGCGGCCCCTTACGCGGACCAGGCCTTCCTGAAGCCGACGGTCGGCGCCTGGACCAACGAGAAGCTGTCCGACTACGCCGTCGGCTGCATCGTCCGGATGGGGGCGCCCGGCGTCCGCCACATCTGCCGGGCCGGCTTCGCCGGCAAGACGGATCCGGCCGACTATCCGCTGGCGAACCGGTTCGACGAGGTCGAGGCGCTGGTCGTCTTCGACAACGTCCTGATCCCCTGGGAGGACGTGTTCTTCTACCGGCACACCAAGGCGGCCCAGTTCGTCCGCGCGACGCTGCACCGGTATTCCTGCTTCCCCTACGTGCTGCGCCTGCTCTACGTCGCCGACATGATGATCGGCGCGGCCATGTGGAACGCCAAGCAGACCGGCCTCGACAAGCTGCAGGCGGTCCGGGAGAAGCTCGCCGACCTCGTCTGCTACCGCGAGGGCATCAATGCCCACCTCACGGCTTCGATCGCCGCCGCGCAGAGAAGCCCGGGCGGGCTGCTGATGCCGCACCAGTCGATGCTGTACGCGGGCCGCGTCTTCGCCTGCTCCAACCTGCCCGCGATGATGCATATCGCGCGCGAGCTGTGCGGCGGCCAGATCTGCGTGACCCCCAACGCCGCGGCCTTCAACGCCCCCGGCACGTCGAGCTGGCTGGACAAGTTCTACACCCTGAACGAGCAGTGGTGCGCGGAGGACCGCCGCAAGCTGCTGGCGTTCGCGCGGGACCTGCTCAACTCCGACTACG
>JAJUFW010000301.1 GCA_029263555.1 Alphaproteobacteria bacterium | reverse complement strand
GAAGGCTGCATTGGGACCGGTGATCGGGGCGCCCAGCCCGATCACGATATCCGCCAGCGCCGGCGCAGTCACCATGCCCGCGACCATCGCCGCAGATGCAAACAATGCCACCCTGAACCTGTTCATTCTTTCTGCTCCCGAGTTGATGGCGATTCCGGCCCGATTCTACCTGTGCACCCGGGCCGGCGTCCGATGCCGAAGCCGCTGATCGCTGGTGTTCAGCCTTCCGCAGCCTCGACAGGTTCTCTCACTGACCAGGGTCTGTCAAAATCTACCGATCTCGCGTTCCCGCCAGCCGAGAAGGCCCGATGGCTCGTAGAGCCACGGATACTGATTGATCATCTTGCGCCGCTTGGTCAACCGATGGGCGAACCCGCCGATAACCAGATACCAGGCCACCTCCAGGACGAAACCGGTCGGTGATAAAAGCGTCCCCTCGAACAGCGCATATTGCAGGAACCGGCTGCCCAGCCCCAGCAGGACCGCATAGGGGACCATGCGCGACACGGGTTGCCAGGACCGCGCGACGGCCTGCCCGGACATGAAGGCGAAGAAGCCGAAAAGAACGAGGCTGAGGCCGATGAACGGACCGACCCCGGTGCCGAGAAGCTGTCCGATCATGCCCGGGCCTCCACATGACCGCCCTCGAGATAGGCCGCGCGAACCTCGCTGTTGGCGATCAGCTCGGCGCCGGTCCCGCTCATCGTCACCCGTCCGTTGACCAGGACATAGCCCCGGTCGGCGAGCTTCAGGGCGTGATAGGCGTTCTGTTCCACCAGGAAGATGGTCACCTTCTTCTCCCGGTTGATCTCACGGATCGCGTTGAAGATCTGCTTCACGACCAGCGGCGCGAGGCCGAGCGACGGTTCGTCCAGGAGAAGCATCCGGGGCTGGCTCATCAGCGCCCGGCCGATCGCCAGCATCTGCTGCTCGCCGCCGGACAGGGTGCCGCCGCGCTGGTCGCGACGCTCCTTGAGACGCGGGAACAGATGGAAGACCGCCTCCAACTCCCGGTCGAAACTGCCCGGATCGGCCGTGAGCGCCCCCATCTGGAGATTCTCCAGGACCGTCATCCGCGGGAAGATCCGACGCCCTTCCGGTGAGATCGCCACGCCCCGGCGGACGATCTCGAAGGTCGGCATATGGGTGATGTTCTCGCCTTCGAAGAGGACGCGGCCCACCCTCGCCCGCGGGGTCCCGCAGATCGTCATGAGCAGCGTCGACTTGCCGGCGCCGTTCGCGCCGATCAAGGTGACGATCTCGCCCTCGGCGACATCGATCGAGACGCCCTTCAGCGCCTCGATCGCGCCGTAATACGTGTGAACGCCTTCGAGCCTGAGCATCAGTGGAGCTCCCCGGCGGGACGGTTCAGTTCGTCGGGAAGATCCTGGGCGACCTCCGGCGGAAGCTCCTCGTCCTCCTCCTCGCCCAGATAGGCGCGGATGACCACCGGATCCTGGCGCACGCTGTCCGGCGTTCCGTCGGAGATCTTCTTGCCGTGATCCACAACCACGATGTGATCCGAAATCCTCATCACCACGCTCATGTCGTGTTCGATCAGCAGAACGCCGATCCGGTGCTCGTCCCGGATCATCTGCAGAAGCTCGTTCAGCTCGGCCGATTCGCGCGGGTTCAGGCCGGCGGCGGGCTCGTCGAGGCAGAGCAGCACCGGATCGGTGCACATCGCCCGCGCGATCTCCAGCCGGCGCTGGCCGCCATAGGGCAGGCTTCCCGCCGGATCGTCCGCCCGGTCGATCAAGCCCACGCGGTCCAGCCAGTAACGGGCCTTCTCGACCGCCGCCCTCTCCGCCTTCTTGTAGCCGGGCAGTCCCAGGAGGCCGCCGAAGGTGAAACCGGATCCGTCCATCAGCATGTTGTGCTGGGCGACGATCAGGTTCTCCAGCACGGTCATTCCCTGGAACAGGCGGATGTTCTGGAACGTCCGGGCAACCCGGGCATCCTTCGCGATGCGGAAGCCCTGCATGCGTTCCAGAAGGTATTCCGTCCCGTCCTCGTGCTGGAGGGCCAGCCGGCCCGAAGTCGGCGCGTAGAAGCCCGTGATGCAGTTGAAGATAGTCGTCTTGCCCGCACCGTTCGGGCCGATGATCGCGGTGATCTGCCGATCGTAGGCGGTGAAGGAGACGTCATCCACCGCCACGAGACCGCCGAACCGCATCGACAGGTGCTCGACGATCAGCTGCGGCTTGCCGGTCAGTTCGCTCATTGCGCTCCCCCCGCCGGCTTCCCTGCCCGGAGCCGGTCGGCGTATTTGCTGAACAGAAGCGACGGCTCGCGATGGGCCAGGAGCCCCCTCGGCCGCCAGACCATGATCAGCACCATGGACAGGCCGAAGGCCAGCATCCGGTATTCCTCCAGCCCGCGGAAGAATTCCGGCAGGCCGATGAGCAGGAGCGCCGCGATGACGATGCCGAGCTGGCTGCCCATGCCGCCCAGCACGACGATCGCCAGGATGATGGCCGATTCGATGAAGCTGAAGCTCTCCGGGCTGATGAAGCCCTGATAGGTGGCGAAGAACGAACCGGCGAGCCCGCCGAAGCTGGCGCTGATCATGAAGGCGGCCAGCTTCATGTTGGTCCGGTTGATGCCCAGCGCCTGGCAGGCGATGTCGTCCTCTCGCAGGGCCTCCCAGGCGCGGCCGAGAGGCAGCTTGCGCAGCCGCATCGAGATCAGATTGACCAGAAGCGCCAGCGCCAGGATCAGGTAGTAGAGGAAGATGACCCGGTGGGTGGCGTCATAGTCCAGCCCGAAGAACTGGTGGAACGACGTCACCCCCTCGTCCGGGCTGCGGTCGAAGGGCAGCCCGAAGAAGCTGGGCCTCGGAATGCCCGAGATGCCGTTCGGCCCGCCGGTCACGTCGGCCCAGTTGAGGAGGACGATCCGGATGATCTCGCCGAAGCCCAGGGTCACGATGGCGAAATAGTCGCCCCGCAGCCGCAGCACCGGATAGCCGAGCAGAAGCCCGGCGAAGGCCGCGAACAGGCCGGCGAGCGGCAGGCACAGCCAGAAGCTGAAGTCGAACCACTGGGCCAGCAGCGCATAGGAATAGGCGCCGACAGCGTAGAAGGCGACGTAGCCGAGGTCCAGAAGCCCGGCCAGCCCGACGATGATGTTCAGCCCCCATCCCAGCATGATGTAGGTCATGACCAGGATGGCCACGCCCAGAAGGCCGCGGTCGGCGAAGGGAAGCATCGGCAGGGCAATGGCGAAGGCCACCAGGATCGGACCGACATACCAGGCGATCTGCTGGACCTTGGCGCCGATCTGGTCCATCCGCTGGTCGCGTTCCTGCAGGCTGAGCGTGCTGCGGCTGCGCCGGATGGCCAGAAGCGCCTGAAGTCCCAGCACCAGCGAGCCGGCCAGGATCACCACATAGGCGAGCGATCCGGGCAGCGGCGTGAAGGTGGCACCGACCGCGATCACGATGGCGACGGCCAGCACCGGCACCGGATAGCCTTCGCGATTGAGGATCATGCCGATCCGGCCGAGGAAGACGAGGCCGACCGCCAGCGCGACGCTGGTGAAGTCGGTCCGCAGAGAGACGCTGCCCCCGCTTTCGACCGTTCTCAGGCCGACCAGCGGCAGGGTCAGGAGGAACGCGACCAGCGCGGTCAGCGCAGCCTCCCTCAGGATCGCCCCAAGCGCCGGTCCGGGCTCGGATGCGACCTTATTGGACGCAATGCTCGTCATGTTGTCAGACCTTTTCGACTTCGGGGCGTCCAAGCAGGCCGCTGGGCCGGAAAATCAGGACGAGCACGAGGATCGTGAAGGCCGCCACGTCCTTGTAGGAGGTGGCGAAATAGCCGGACCACATCGCCTCGATCAGCCCGATCATGATGCCGCCGAGCATCGCACCCGGAAGCGAGCCGATGCCGCCGAGCACCGCCGCGGTGAAAGCCTTAACCCCGGCAAGGAAGCCGATATAGAAATCGATGACCCCGTAGTAGAGCGTGACCATCACCCCCGCCACCGCGGCAAGGGCGGCCCCCATCACGAAGGTCAGGGAAATCGTCCGGTCGACGTTCACGCCGACCAGACCGGCCATGAGCTTGTCCTGTTCGCAGGCCCGCTGCTGCCGGCCAAGGCTCGTCCGCGTGATGACGAAGGTGAACGCCGCCATCAGGGCCACGGTCAGCAGGATGATGACGACCTGCAGATAGCTGAGATTGACACTGAAGGCGCCGCCTTCGGTCAGCTGGAACCCGCCCTGGATGACCGGCGGGATGGTCTTGCGGCGGGCGCCCTGCAGAAGCTGCACATAGTTCTGCAGGAAGATCGACATGCCGATCGCTGAGATCAGCGGCGCAAGCCGGAACGAGCCCCGCAACGGCCTGTAGGCGAGACGCTCGATCGTCCATCCGTAGATGGACGTGAACAGAATCGCCATGATCAGGACAATGAAGAGCGCGAGCGGCACCCAGGTAATCCCTGCCGTGCCGAGCACGACGAAGCTGATCACCGAGATGAAGGCACTGATCATGTAGATTTCGCCATGGGCGAAATTGATCATCCCG
>JAJUFW010000510.1 GCA_029263555.1 Alphaproteobacteria bacterium | reverse complement strand
CGGTTTTCCGTCATCCGCCTCCGGAAGAGGAAATCGGGCGGCTACTGCATTCGCTCGCGGTCTTCCCTGACCGGGCCCATCTCCTCGGGGTCTACGCGCTCGGCAAATGCCAGCGGATGATCGCCCTGCTGCGCCAGGCGGGGTGGGAGCGGCCGATCTATCTCCACGGTGCGCTCGTCGCATTGTGCGGACTTTACGAGGAGCGGGGCGTGCCCCTAGGCGCGCTTCTGCCGGCGACCGAGGCGAGACGCGAGGCCCTTGCCGGCGAGATCGTGCTGGCACCGCCCTCGGCGCTTGCCGACCGCTGGTCGAGGCGCCTGCCGGATCCGGTCGTCGCCCTTGCTTCGGGCTGGATGCGGGTCAGGCAGCGCGCCCGCCAGCGGGGCGTCGAGCTGCCGCTGGTCGTCTCCGACCATGCCGATTGGGACGAGCTGCTGGCGACGATGGAGGAAGTGGGAGCGCCGGAGGTCTGGGTCACCCACGGACGCGAGGAGGCGCTGGTCTACGCCGCCGAACGCATGGGGCGGCGGGCGCGGGCGCTCCGCCTCGTCGGCTTCGAGGAGGACTTGAGCGAATGAGACGCTTCGCCGGGCTCATCGAAAGCCTGCTCTACACCCCGTCGCGCAACGGGAAGCTGCGGCTGCTGGCCGACTACTTCGCCCATGCGCCGGATCCCGATCGGGGCTACGGCCTTGCCGCCCTTGCCGACGGGATCGCGTTCCCGTCGGTCAAGCCGGGGCTGATCCGGGCGCTGGCAGCGGAGCGTGTCGATCCGGTCCTCTTCGAATGGTCCTACGACTTCGTCGGAGACCTTGCCGAGACGGTCTCGCTGATCTGGCCGGTGCGATCCGGCGACGACCGACCGCCCAGCCTGTCCGAGGTGGTGATCGTGCTTGCCGATGCCTCACGCGCCCATGCGCCGGCGCTGGTCGAGCGATGGCTGGACACGCTTCAGCCGACCGAACGCTATGCGCTTCTCAAGCTGATCACCGGCGCCATGCGCATCGGGGTTTCCGCGCGGCTCGCCAAGACGGCGCTGGCCGAATGGGGCGGCCGGGAGGTGGCCGAGATCGAGGAGCTCTGGCACGGGCTCGCTCCCCCCTATCTCGACCTGTTCGCCTGGCTCGAGGGGCGGGCGGAGAAACCGTCCATCGACGCTCGTGCGACGTTCCGGCCGTTGATGCTCGCCAACCCGCTGGAGGAGGATTTCCTGGCCACCCTGGATCCGGCGCAGTACCGCGCGGAATGGAAGTGGGACGGCATCCGTGTCCAGCTGGTCTCCCGCGGCGGGCAGCGACGGCTCTTCTCGCGTACGGGCGACGACATCGGCCGGGCCTTTCCTGAGATTCTGGAGGCGATGGAATTCGACGCGGTGGTCGACGGCGAACTCCTGGTCGTCCGCGACGGAGCGGTGTGCCCGTTCAACGACCTCCAGCAGCGGCTGAACCGGAAGACGGTGACCGCGCGGATGCTGGCGGAATATCCGGCCTGGGTCCGGCTCTACGACATTCTGCAGGAGGGGGAGGAGGATCTGCGCCCGCTTCCGTTCGACGCCCGGCGGGCGAGGCTGGAGGAGTGGTGGCGCAAGGTCGCGCCGCCAAGAACGGACCTTTCGCCCTTGGTTCCGTTCACGGGCTGGGAGGATCTCGCCGCCCTGCGCGCCGAGGCCCGCAGCAATGCGATCGAGGGCCTGATGCTCAAGCGGGCCGACAGCGTCTATGCCGCGGGCAGGCCCAAGGGTCCCTGGTTCAAGTGGAAGCGGGGGCCGCTGACGATCGATGCCGTGCTGATGTATGCGCAACGCGGACACGGGAAGCGGTCCAGCTTCTATTCGGATTTCACCTTCGGCGCCTGGCGGACGGGAGAAAACGGGCTGCCGGAGCTGGTGCCGGTCGGCAAGGCCTATTTCGGCTTCACCGACCAGGAGCTCCAGGAACTGGACCGCTGGGTGCGCCACAATACGGTGAACCGCTTCGGGCCGGTCAGGGAGGTGCGGCCGGAGCTGGTGGTCGAAATCGCGTTCGACAGTGTCCACCCGTCGACCCGCCACAAGTCGGGCGTGGCGATGCGGTTCCCGCGGGTCCACCGGATCCGCTGGGACAAGCCGGCGGCGGAGGCCGACCGGCTCGAGACGTTGACGGCCATGATCGTCGGGTGACGGATGGCGGGACGGTCACCCCGTCGTCTGCCGCACCTTGGCTTTCGGCCGGCGAAGAAGGCCCCCGTCCTCCTTCATGCGGATAAGCAGCCAGTTCGACTTCTTGCCGCGTCCGGTGCGCTGCAGGCTCCAGCCGCCGATCAGGCGCTGTCCGTGGAGATTGAGAAGCAGCCGGCCCTCGTTGAAGGCCTCTTCCGGTGTCAGCCGCCGGCCGTCGCGTTCGGTCAGGATGTCGAAGGTGCCGTGATCCCATACCTCTACGGCGGCGGTCCCGCGGGGGCCGGCGGTGCCGGAGCCTTCCAGGTTCGCCGGCCCGAGCGCCAGGTCGTCGGTCGCGACCGCCAGCCTTTTGACGCGGGGGTCGAGGGACGGGCCGTTCGGCACGGCCCAATTCTTGAGGACGCCCCCGATCGCCAGGCGGAAATCGAAATGGGCCGAGGGTGCGGCGTGCTTGTGGACGACGAAGATGTTCCCGCCGTCCCGGGCTCCGCCCCGGGGATCAACATCGCTCATCGTCGCCCTTCCGGGTTCAGGCGCGCGGCCGCCGCATCACGCCGATGATCAGCGACACCACGAAAAGGACCAGGAAGATGAAAAACAGAATCTGTGCG
>JAJUFW010000109.1 GCA_029263555.1 Alphaproteobacteria bacterium | reverse complement strand
GGCAGCGTGCGGCGCCCGGCGCAATCGAGAGGGTGCGCATCGACCCGGTCACGCTGGAGCCCCGCTTCAGGGTGATCGGCAGCGATATCTGGTCGGACCAGCCGGGATTTGACGAGGCGGTTGCGGCAACCGGCATCACCGGTATCTGCGGCTCGGGCATCATCGAGGCGATTGCCGAGATGTATCTTGCCGGAATCCTGCTGCCCGACGGCACCATCGACGGCGCGAAGGCCGCGATCAGTCCGCGGATCGTCCCGGAGGGCCGGACCTTCGCCTATGTCCTCGATCCGGCCCGCGACGGCATGCCGGAGAAGCGCATCACCCAGACCGACGTGCGGGCGATCCAGCTTGCCAAGGCGGCGCTCTATGCCGGGGTGAAGCTGCTGATGGACCGGCTTCAGGTCGACCGGGTCGACCGGATCACGCTGGCCGGCGCGTTCGGCAGCCACATCGACGTGAAATATGCGATGGTGCTGGGCATGATTCCCGACTGCGACCTTGCCCGGGTCGCCTCGGCCGGAAATGCCGCCGGGACCGGCGCCCGGATCGCGCTCGTCAACGGCTCGGCCCGAAGGGAGATCGAGCGGGTGGTCCGCCAAGTCGAGAAGGTGGAAACGGCGGTCGAGCCCCGGTTCCAGGAGCATTTCGTCGGGGCGATGGGGATCCCGCACAGATCCGACCCGTTCCCCTGCCTGGCGCGGGCGGTCACGCTTCCGGAACCGCGCCTCCCGGCCGATGCCGAGGAGGGCGGCCGCCGCCGGCGGCGACGCGGCTGACCCGGGCCGGCGGGCTATCGGGCCGGAGGCGGCCGGAAGCTTGCGCCATGGCGCCGCTGCGGCCATTCCCGTCTTGCTAAAGATCATCGCTCTCGACACGATGCATGACGCATCGCGACCGAGAGCGATGGGGGAAGGGACGAGATGTCGGCGACACAGCGCATCATGCTGCTTACGGGCGCAAGCCGCGGTATCGGGCACGCGACGGTCAAGCTCTTCCAGGAGCGGGGCTGGCGCATCCTGACGGTTTCGCGCCAGCCTTTTTCGCCTGAATGTGCCTGGCCGGAGGCGCGCGAGAATCACATCCAGGCTGATCTCGGGGATCTCGACGGCCTCGAGAGGCTGGCCGAGGACGTTCGCAGCCGTCTTCCCGACGGGCAGCTCCATGCGCTCGTCAACAATGCCGGCATCTCGCCGAAGGGCGAGGGGCGGTCGCGCCTCGGCGTGCTCGAGACGGACGCAGCCATCTGGACGCAGGTTCTGAACGTCAACCTGGTCTCGATCGCGCTTCTGACCCGCCTCCTGTTGCCTCAGCTCGAAGCCGGCCGAGCCTCGATCGTCAACGTGACCTCGATCGCGGGATCCCGAGTGCATCCTTTCGCGGGCGTGGCCTATGCCGCCTCCAAGGCGGCCCTTGCGGCGCTCACGCGGGAGCTGGCTCACGAATTCGGCGCAAGGGGCATCCGGACGAACGCGATCGCGCCGGGCGAGATCGAGACCTCGATCCTCTCTCCCGGCACGGAGGAGATCGTCGCGACCGAGATTCCCATGCGGCGGCTGGGCGTCCCTCGCGAGGTCGCGGAGACGATCTACTTCCTGTGTTCGGAAGCGTCCTCCTACATCAACGGCGCCGAAATCCACATCAATGGAGGTCAGCACGTCTAGGTTGCAACCCGGGCGCTCTTCGGGGCTACAATAAGGAAGTATGCGGTTGAGGGACGGGAAGCGGGTTCCCGCGCCGGGCCCGGCCGGTTCTTGCCCGGGCTGCCTGTCGGGGCGGGCCGATATCGGCGGGACCCCACGAAAGTGACTCCAGACAAGGGCACCGTCATAACGAACCGGAAAGGGGACGGCACATGAAACGGAAGCTGCTTTCGGCAACATTTGCGGGCGCGTTCGCCGCGACGCTGGTCCTGGGCGCGGGCGGGGTCTCCGCCCGCGATCTGACCGTCGTGTCATGGGGCGGGAACTATCAGGACGCCCAGCGCGAGATCTACTTCGAACCTTTCTCCCAAGAAGCCGGCGTCCCGGTGCTGGACGAGGCCTGGGACGGCGGCTACGGCATTCTGCAGGCCAAGATGCAGGCCGGCAATCCGAACTGGGACGTCGTCCAGGTCGAGGCCGAGGAATTGGCGCTCGGCTGCGCCGACGGGCTTTTCGAAATCCTGGACTGGGACAGGATCGCCGATCAGAACGATGTCCTGGACAGCGCGGTAAACGAATGCGGCGTCGGGGCCATCGTCTGGTCCACGGCCATCACCTATGACGGCGCGGTCCTGGCGGAAGGGCCTGCGTCCTGGGCGGATTTCTGGGACACCGGGAAGTTTCCGGGCAAGCGGTCGCTCCGCAAAGGGCCCAAATACACGCTCGAGTTCGCGCTGATGGCCGACGGCGTGCCCGTCGGCGAGGTCTACGACGTCCTGCGGACGCCCGAAGGCGTCGACCGCGCCTTCGCCAAGCTGGACGAGTTGAAGGCCGACATCATCTGGTGGGAATCCGGCGCCCAGCCGCTGCAGCTGCTGGCCTCGGGACAGGTCGTCATGACATCGGCCTATAACGGCCGCGTCACCGGGATCAACCGGGAGGAGGGCCGGCAGTTCAAGGTCGTCTGGCCCGGCAGCATCTATGCCGTCGACAGCTGGGTGATCCTGGCAGGCGCGGAGAACCGGGACATCGCCCACGACTTCATCGCCTTCGCCAGCCGGCCCGAGAACCAGTCGAAGCTGCCGCAATATGTCGCCTACGGCCTTCCGAACAAGGAGGCGGCAGCGATGGTGCAGCCCGAATTCGTGGAAGAGCTGCCGACCACGCCCGCCAACATGGAAGAGGCGATCCCGCTCGACGTGGACTTCTGGGTCGACAATACCGAAGCGCTGACGACCCGCTTCAACGCCTGGCTGGCCCAGTAGCCGGACCGTTGCGGGCGCCACCGTCCCGGACGGGGCGCCCGCCGTTCGCGCCGGCCGGGCCGGTCGGCCGCGGCCCAGGGCGACCGGTACGATGCCCGGTCGCGACAGCTATCGGACAGTATTCCCGGTGCAGCCACGTATCCGCTTTCATTGCGTTTCCAAATCGTTCGGTTCGTTGAGCGTCATCGACGACCTGAGCCTCGACATCGCGGCCGGTGAGTTCGTCAGCCTTCTCGGCCCCTCCGGGTCGGGCAAGACCACCATCCTCATGATCCTGGCAGGATTCGAGGCCCCGACCAGCGGGGAGGTCCTGCTCGACGGCAGGCGCATCGACCATCTTCCGCCCTATCGGCGGGACATGGGCGTAGTCTTCCAGGACTATGCCCTTTTCCCGCACATGACGGTCGCGGAGAACATCGCCTTCCCGCTGAAGATGCGCGGCATCGGTCGCGCCGAAGCCGCCGCGAAGGTCGCCCGGGTCCTCGACATGGTGCAGATGGGTTCGATGCGCGACCGGCGGCCGTCCCAGCTGTCGGGCGGGCAGAAGCAGCGCGTGGCCCTGGCCCGGGCGCTGGTCTTCGAGCCGTCCGTCGTGCTCATGGACGAGCCGCTCGCCGCGCTCGACAAGCAGCTGCGCGAGCAGATGCAGCTCGACATCCGGGATCTTCACCGGCGGCTTGGGCTGACCGTGGTCTTCGTCACCCACGACCAGTCCGAGGCGCTGACCATGTCGGACCGGATCGCGGTCTTCAATCGCGGGAGGGTCGAGCAGATCGGAACGCCTCGGGAGATCTACGACCGGCCGGCGACGCGCTTCGTCGCCGACTTCATCGGCGAAACCAATCTGGTCGAAGGCGTCGTCCGCGATCGTGACGGCGGCTGCGCCGTGGTCGGCCTTGCCCGCGGCGGCAGCCTGTCGGTCGCCGCTGCGAACGGCCTTGCGGCCGGGCAGCGGGTCCTGGTCTCGATCCGTCCTGAGCGGATCGCGCTGGGGAGGGAACGGCCGGCCGGGCCGAACACGCTCAGGGCGCGGATTGTCGACACGGTCTATCAGGGCGACCACCTTCGCGTCCTGTTGGACGACGGTGCCTTCGGCTTCGTCGTCAGGATGGACCGGAGGGCGACCGAATGGCCGGAGGGCGCCGAGGTGGTCGCTTCGGTCGATCCTGCCGATTGCTGGGTGATCCCGCTGTGACCGGATCCGCCTTGCGCCGCCACCTGGGGGCCCTCGTCCTGGTCGGGCCGCTGGCCCTGTTCGTCGCGCTGTTCTTCCTGTGGCCCCTGGCCACGGTCATGACCCAGGCGGTTGCAGACAGCACGGTCGGCCAGGCCTTGCCTGCCACCTCCGGGGCCGCCCCCGACTGGGATCGGCAGTCGCCCCCGCCCGAGGAACTGAAGGCGGCGCTGGTCGAGGACCTGCGCAACCTGGACAATCGCCAGCTCTTCGGCGACATCGTACGTCGCCTCAACAGCGTGCAGCCTGGCTTCCGGACGCTGATGGGCCGGACCATGACCGCGATTTCCAGGGCGGACGGGCCGGTCGACCTGTCATCGGTGGACCGGCGCTGGGACGATCCCGTCTACTGGCGCGCGATCGTCGGCGTCCTTGCCCCTTACACCGACCGCCATCTCCTGGCTGCCCTCGATCTCGAACGCGACGGAGCGGGCGCCATCGTGCCGATTCCGGCCGGGGAATCCGCGAACCGGACGATCCTTCTCAGGACCTTCTGGGTGGCTGCCGTCGTGACCGTGGCATGCGCCGTGATCGGCCTGCCCTATGCCATGCTGGTCGCGTCGGTCGGGGGATGGCTGCGGCAAATCCTCTTGGCCGCGATCCTGCTTCCCCTCTGGACCTCGCTCCTGGTCCGGACGGCTGCCTGGTACATCCTTCTGCAGGACCGCGGGCTGATCAACGACGCCCTGCGCTCCGTCGGGCTGATCGATGCGCCGCTGCCGCTCCTCTTCAACCGGGCGGGGGTCGTTATCGCCATGACCCATGTGCTGCTGCCGCTCATGGTGCTGCCGATCTACAGCGTGCTGGTCGCGATTCCGAAGAACCTCATGCCGGCGGCGGCGTCGCTCGGCGCCCCGCCGCTGCGGGCGTTCCTGCGCATCCTGCTGCCGCTCAGCTTCCGCGGGCTTCTGTCGGGCTCCCTGCTCGTCTTCATGACCGCGATCGGCTACTACATCACGCCGGCCCTGATCGGCGGCCCGCAGGACCAGATGATCTCCTCGATCATCGCCTTCTATGCGACGGGTTCGGCGAACTGGGGGATGGCTGCGGCGCTGGGCGTGCTCCTTTTGGCCGCGACGATGGTGCTCTACATCGTCTATGGCTGGCTTTCCACCGACCGGACGGCGAGGGCCTGAGCCATGCTGCGGATCGCCAGGATCATCTTCGGGGCGGCGGCGGTCCTGTTTCTATTGGCGCCGCTTGCCGCCATTCTGCCGATGGCCTTCACCTCCAGCGTCTTCCTGACCTATCCGATCCCGGACTTCTCGCTCCGCTGGTTCGAGGAGCTGTTCACGGCCGGGGCCTGGCGCCGGTCGATCATCAACAGCCTGATCGTCGGCTTCGGCACGACCGTGCTGGCGACGGTGCTGGGGACGCTGGCGGCGGTCGGCCTGCGCGGCCGCTTCGTACTGTCCGGATCCGTCCGCACGCTGTTCCTGCTGCCGATGGTCGTTCCGGCCGTGGTGCTGGGCGTGGGCATGCAGATCCTGTTCGCGCGGATCGGGATCGCCAGCTCCTATCTCGGGGTCATCATCGCCCACACAGTGCTTGCCGTGCCCTTCGTCCTGGTCAGCGTCACGGCGTCCCTGGACGGGATCGACCGAAGCGTCGAACGCGCCGCCCTCAGCCGGGGCGCGACGCCGCCATCGGTTCTCCTGCGGGAGACCCTGCCGCTCGCCGCACCCGGCGTCATTTCCGGCGCAGTGCTCGCCTTCGCGACGTCGCTGGACGAAGTGGTCCTGACCCTCTTTGTCGCGGGGCCGAACCAGCGGACGCTGGCGCGTCAGATGTTCTCGACGATCCGGGAGAACATAAGCCCCGCCATCGCCGCCGCGGCGTTCCTCTTCATCGCCGGCACGATCCTGCTGGCGCTGCTGGTCCTCCTGGTCCGGCGGCGGTTCAAGGCCCCCGCGCCGGAGACCGCGGCCGAGGCATGATCCGGTCCGCCCATGGGGGGCGTGATATGGCCGTGGGCTACCTGTCCCCGCGCCGCCGGCGGCGGTCCCGTCGCTCCCCGCCCTCATCGGCCGGCGCCGGTGCGGCCAAGGGACCGAGGACTTTCTCGATGGTCGCGAGGTCCGGCCGTTCGCCGGGCGGCCTCGTCGCCACCGCTTCGGCCATGGCGCGGATATGGGCGGCCGTATTGCCGCAGCAGCCGCCGATGATCCGGGCGCCGGCGTCGCGGGCGAGAACCGCGTAGTCCGCCATGACTTCCGGACTGCCGTCGTAGTGGATGTGGCCGTGCCGGTATTGCGGAATCCCGGCATTTCCCTTCGCCACCACGATCGCGTCGGGTCTGGCCGCGGCCGTCAGCCCCAGGACCGATTCCAGAAGCTGCGCGGGGCCGACGCCGCAATTGGCGCCGAAGGCGACGGGGCGCACGGGCAGGCTGTCCAGCAGCTGCACGGCGTCGGCGGTCGTCACCCCCATCATGGTCCGCCCATGGGTGTCGAAGGTGAGCGTGGTGACGATGGGAAGCCCGGCGCGCGCGGCCCCTGCAACCGCCGCCGCCACCTCTTCCGCCGAGGACATGGTCTCGATCCACAGGAGGTCGGCGCCGCCCTCCTTCAGGGCCAGGGCCTGCTCGGCGAAAACCGCCTCGGCTTCGGCCGGATCCAGGGGGCCGACGGGGATCAGGAGGTCGCCCGTCGGGCCCATCGATCCCCCGACCAGCACCGGCCGGCCGGCTGCGTCCGCGACCTCCCGGGCGATCTGGGCCCCGGCGGTGTTGAGTTCCCGGACGCGGCTCTCCGCCTTGTGCAGCATCAGCCGCCGGGCGTTGCAGCCGAAGGTGTTGGTGAGCACGATGTCGGACCCGGCCTCGACGAAGCCTCGGTGCACGCTGGCCACCCGGTCCGGGTGGTCGACGTTCCACAGCTCCGGGCAGTCGCCGGTTTCGAGCCCCAGCGCGAACAGGCTGGTTCCCATGGCGCCGTCGGCGATGAGGACGGGTTTGGTGGCAAGAAGGCCACGGATAGGGTCGGTCATCGGGGGGTTCCGCGGGGGCGTCGTCGGGTCGCTTGGGGCAGGGTGAAATGTGGGGCGGAGACGGGTTGTTCTCCACCCCACAGGTTTCGGACGGTCAGGCGCGCAGCCTTTCGTTCGTCGGATCGAACGGGCTTTCCTCGATGACGACCGCTCGGTGCTTCCGGCCGAGGATCGTGACCTCCAGCTCGGTCCCGATTTCGCCCAGGTCGGCCCGGACCATGCCGAGCGCCAGGGACTTGCCGAGGCGCCAGCCGAAACCGCCGGAGGTGCAGCGGCCGACCAGCTCGCCGTCGAGGGTGATCGGTTCGGACCCGCGGGCGTCGGCGTCGGTCACGTCCAGGACCTCCATGGTGACGAAGCGGTTCCGGAAGCCCCGCTCGCGCCAGGCCAGCAGCGCGTCGCGGCCGATGAACGGCCCCTTGTCCGGACGGATGAAGCGGTCCAGGCCGGATTCATAGGCCGCGTACTCGATCGACAGCTCCCGCGGGATCAGCCGGTAGGACTTCTCCAGGCGCAGGGAGTCCATGGCGCGGATGCCGAACGGCTTCAGGTCGAACTCGCGGCCGGCGTCCATCAGCAGGTCGAAGATGTAGTTCTGCATCTCGATCGGATGATGCAGCTCCCATCCCAGCTCGCCGACGAAATTGACCCGGAGCGCCCGGGCATGAGCGGCGCCGATGTCGATGGTCCGCCCGGACAGCCACGGGAACGCCGCGTTCGAGAGATCGGCGTCGGTGATCTTCTGAAGGACGTCCCGCGCGCGGGGCCCCGCCAGGACCAGGACGCCGTTCTGGCCGGTCACCTTGGCCAGCTCGACCGAGCCGTCACGCGGACGCAGCTTCTGCAGATAATCCCAGTCGTGCCGTTCGAAGGCGCCGGCGCCCACCATGTAGAACCGGTCCGGCGCCTCG
>JAJUFW010000168.1 GCA_029263555.1 Alphaproteobacteria bacterium | reverse complement strand
TCGCGCGATCTCCTGGACGGCCAGGATGATCCGGGCGGCGGCGGCCAGCGCATCGCGCCGCAGCGGCATGGGGGTCGTTCCCGCGTGGCTCTCCCGGCCGACGACGGTGCAGTCGTACCAGCGCTGACCCTGGCCGTCCGTGACGACGCCGATCACCTTGTCTTCGGCCTCCAGGATCGGCCCCTGCTCGATATGCAGTTCGAAAAAGGCGCCGAAACGCTGCGCCCCGACCTTCTCCGTGCCCTTGTAGCCGATGCGCTCAAGTTCGTCGCCGAACCGCAGGCCGTCCTTGTCGGTCAGGGCATAGGCCTCCTCGAGCCCGATCGCACCGCAATAGACCCCCGAGGCCAGCATGGCCGGCGAGAAGCGCGACCCCTCCTCATTGGTCCAGTTCACCACCATGACCGGCGCGTTCGTCTCGATGCCCGCGTCGTTGAGCGTCCGGATGACCTCCAGCCCCGCCAGCACACCCAGCACGCCATCGAACTTGCCGCCGGTCGGCTGCGTGTCGAGATGGGATCCGCAGGCGATGGGCGGCAGCGAATTGTCCTTGCCGGGACGCATCGCAAAGATGTTGCCCATCTCGTCCACCGTGACGGTGCATCCCGCCTCCTTGCACCGGGCGACGAACCAGTCGCGCACCTTTTTGTCGAGATCGGTAACGGTCAGCCGCTTGATCCCGCCCTTCGGGGTCTTCCCGAATTCGGCGGTCTCCATCAACGCGTCCCACAGACGCTGCGCATCGATCTGAAGGTTCAGCATCGCTCCCCTGGTTCGGTTCGATGGGCGGCGCCGCCGCCCGGACAATCCCTATGGCAAGGCCCGTGCCAGACCGTTTCCTCCCGGGCTACCGGGGCTTCCCGCCGGTCTCCCGCCTCGCGGCCGCCCATCCCCGCGGCACGTTCCGCCGCGACGGCAGGCGACCACCGCCTATTCCGCCGCCTGCCGGCGCATCGGATTGTTCGGATGGGAGGTCCAGTCCGCGTATGGAAGGCCCGTATCCACGGGCCGCATGGTGATGCAGCCGTCGACCGGACACACATGCATGCAGAGATTGCAGCCGACGCACTCGCTTTCGATCACCTCGTAGCGGCGCCGGTGATTCTCGTCGCGCAAGGCGGCGATCGACTGGTGAGAGGTGTCCTCACAGGCGATATGGCACTTGCCGCAACGGATGCAGAGGTCTTGGTCGATATGGGCGATCACCTTGTAGTTGAGGTTCAGGTGCTGCCAGTCGACGAAGTTCGGGACCGCCGCGCCCAGGAAATCGTCGGTCCGGCGATACCCCTTGCCGTCCATCCAGTTGGCGAGGCCGGAGATCATGTCCTCCACGATCTTGAAGCCGTGGGTCATGGCCGCCGTGCAGACCTGGACGTTGCCGGCGCCCATGGAGACGAACTCCGCCGCGTCCCGCCAGGTGGAGACGCCCCCGATCCCGGAGATCGCCATCCCGCGGCATTCCGGGTCCCGGGCGATTTCCGCCACCATGCGGAGCGCGATCGGCTTCACCGCCGGTCCGCAATAGCCGCCATGGGTGCCCTTGCCGTCGACCGTGGGCAGCGGCGCCATCAGATCCAGATCGACCCCGACGATCGACTGGACCGTGTTGATCAGCGACACGGCGTCGGCGCCGCCGCGCCTGGCGGCCCGTGCAGGCCCCAGGATATTGGTGATGTTCGGCGTCAGCTTCACGATGACGGGCATCCGGCTGTGCTGCTTGCACCATCGGGTGACCATTTCCACATATTCCGGCACCTGGCCGACGGCCGATCCCATGCCCCGCTCGGACATCCCGTGCGGACAACCGAAATTCAGCTCGATCCCGTCCGCCTCGGTCCCCTCCACCCGCTTCAGGATCGCCTTCCAGCTCTCCTCGTTGCAGGGAACCATCAGGCTCACGACCAGTGCCCGGTCGGGCCAGGCGCGCTTGACCTCCTTGATTTCCCGGAGATTCACCTCGAGCGGGCGGTCGGTGATCAACTCGATGTTGCTGAAGCCGGCGACCCGGGTCCCGTTGTAGGTCACGGCGCCGTACCGGCTGGAGACGTTCACGACCGGCGGATCCTCGCCCAGCGTCTTCCACACGACGCCCCCCCAGCCGGCACGGAACGCCCGCTCCACGTTGTACTGCTTGTCGGTCGGCGGGGCGGAGGCCAGCCAGAACGGATTGGGCGACTTGATCCCGAGAAAGTCGTTGGTCAGATCAGCCATGGATCTCTCCCTGTTCGACGGGGCCCGGACCGAAGCCGGTCCATGGCGCGGCCGGAATATGCGATGGCCATCGTCGGCGGCGGGGCCGGTTCGCCGCCCTAGTCCCGAAGGATGTCTGCCCTCAACCGGCGGTCGATCGCCTCGGCCGCGATCCTGCCGTCCGCCACCGCCGATACCGTCAGGTCGACGCCCGGGACGCAGTCGCCGCCTGCGAAGACGCCGGGCAACGACGTCTCCCGATCCGCGTTGATCGCGATGCGGTCTCCGGCCAGCTCGAGCGGTTCGGCGGCAACGCCGTCATGGAGGGCCGAGGGCACGAAATACTGGCCGATCGCCTTGAAGACCTGGTCGGCCGGAAGGGCGAAGGTGTCCCCGGTGCCCGTGAGCCTGCCCCGGTCATCGAGCTGCGTGTATTCGAACACGACCTCCTTCACATGCGGCTTCGCCCCGTTGGCGGGCCAGCCGACCAGGCGGCGCGGCTGCGCCCAGTGCTTGATGCGGACGCCGTTGGTCTGCGCCCACTCCTGCTCCTTCCAGGTTGCCGACATGTGTTCGGGGCCGCGCCGATAGACGATGGTGACGTCTTCTGCCCCCAACCGCCTGATCTGCGTCGCTATGTCGATCGCCGTGTTGCCGCCGCCGATCACGACGACCCGCCGGCCGACTGGCAAGACGGCCTTGTCGCGGGCCTGCCGCAGCCCGGCGATGTAGTCGACGGCATTCATGACGCCGTCCATCTCCTCGCCCTCGGCGCCGAGTGCCCGCACGGCGTTGTGGCCGATTCCCAGGAACACCGCGTCGAACGAGCGCCTGAGGTCGCTCAAGGTAACGTCGCGCCCCAGCGCCTGGCCGCAGCGCAGCTCGATCCCGCCGACCGAGAGAATGAAATCGACCTCCTTCTGGGCGAAATCCTCCGGCGTCTTGTAGGCGGCGATACCGTATTCGTTGAGACCACCCGGCTTCTCGCGGGCCTCGAAGACGACGACATCATGGCCCAGAACCGCCAGCCTATGGGCGCAGGACAGCCCGGCGGGGCCTGCGCCGACCACCGCCACCCGCCGTCCGGTCGGTGCCGCGCGGACGAAGGGCTGAATGCCCGCGCCGACCAGCCAGTCGGTGGCATGACGCTGCAGCAGCCCGATCCGGACCGGTTTCGCCTCCTGGGCATTGCGGACGCATGCCTCCTCGCACAGCTCCTCGACCGGGCATACGCGACCGCACATGCCGCCCATGATGTTCGATTCCAGGATGGTGGTCGCGGCCCCGGCCAGGTTCCCGGTGGCGATCGACCGGATGAAGGACGGAATGTCGATGCTGGTCGGGCAGGCTTCGACGCAGGGCGCGTCGTAGCAGAAGTAGCACCGGCTCGCCTCGATCACCGCCTGGCGGTGGTCGAGCGGCGGATGGGCGTCGCCGAAGCCTGTCGAAAGCGCCTGGGGGCTGAGACGCCCCGTCCTGATGTCGGGTCCTGACGTCATGACCTGCCCTGTCCTGTTCCGGAGCTTTCCAGCGGCAGCCCCTTCTCCTTATCCTGCGGGGCCGCTGTCGTGCCGCCGCATCGAGGGCGCCTTGAGAGAAGGCTAGCTATATCCTGACCGATTGGTCAAAATTTTTTTGAAGATAATGACTCTCGATAGAAACAGCCCATCTCACAAGCAGCTAATGATGAAATTTTCCGCAAGATCCGCCGGCCCGGCGCTCAAGCCCTCGCTCGACACCCCGGCCAGGCCGGCCGGGGGCCGCACGCGGCAGGCGAACGAGGCCCGCATCCTCGAGGCGGCAGAGGCCGTCTTTGCCGAGGCCGGCTTCACCGGGGCCTCGATGCAGGCGATCGCCGAGCGCGCCGGCCTGCCGAAGGCCAACCTGCACTACTATTTCGGGACGAAGGAGCTGCTGTACCGCACGCTACTCGGCCGGATTCTCGACATGTGGGTGGATGCCTTCGACCATATCACCCCGGATCGCGATCCGGCGGAGGCGATCGCAGCCTACATCACCGACAAGATGAGGTGGTCGCGCACCCGCCCGCTCGCCTCCAAGGTGTTCGCCAACGAAGTCATTCACGGCGCCCAGCAGATCGAAGGCTATCTGTCCGGAAAGCTTCGCCAGATCGTCGCCGAGAAGGCGGCCGTCATCGACGGCTGGGTGGCCGAGGGCCGGATGGCGCCGGTCGACCCGGTCCATCTGTTCTTCACCCTCTGGGCCACAACCCAAACCTATGCCGATTTCGAGGTCCAGGTCCGCGCCGTCCTGGCCCGGGACAGACTGACCGAATCCGATTTCGACCACGCGACCGACCAGATCCTGCGGCTCATGCTTCGCGGCTGCGGGCTGGAGGTGCCGCACACGGTGCCGGACGGGCGGTAGCGGCGTCCGGGAAAACCGGATGAGCGCTGTGGCCCGGACGGCGGTCACCGGCTATGCTGACGTGACGTAGCCCCGCCCCTGGAACGCCGTTCGATGAACCGCACCCTGTCTGCCCTTGCCGCCTGCCTCCTCGCCCTTGCCGCCTGCGCCGGGACGCCGGTCGAGACTTCGACCGCGGCGCCGGCCGGCGATTCGGCTTCGGCGGAGGCAGCCGATGCCGCGACGGCCGGTTTCGACCGGAACCGGTCCGACAGCCTTCTGGCCGAGGCGCGGGCGGCGGAGGCGGCCGGGCGCACGGACGAAGCGATCGAGCTCTACCGGCAGGCCGGACTTGCCTGGCCGGACAATGTCGATGCCTGGACCGGGCTGCGGGACCTGGCCGCGGCCCGGGGCCTGGCGGAGGAGCGGGCGGCCGCGCAATTCATGGTCGGCCGGGTGACGCTCTATTCCAGCGAGGAGTTCTACGTTCAGCGCGAGGTGAACCGGGCGCTCCAGACCTGGATCGCCGAACAACGCGCCGTGCCGGGCGCCAATCCGGTCCAGCTTGCCTATGCCGACAACCTCGCCAGCTTCTACGACTGGCAGTACGCGTCCCGGGGCGAGTACCAGCCCCCCAGCCGGATCATCAACGCCCGGGCGCAGGATATCCCTGCGGTCATTCTGAGCGTGGGCGGGCTTGCTGGCTATATCGGCGCCCTCGCGTCCAGCGCCGGCAACGGGAACTGATCGTCCGCGCCGCCCGCGTCCGCAGGCGCCGCTCTACTCCGCCGCTGCCGCGACGGGAGGCATCGCGTTCCAGATCTCCTCCGCGTATTCGCGAACCGTGCGGTCGGACGAGAACCAGCCGACATTGGCCGTGTTCAGGACCGCCTTCCGCACCCAGGACGGGTGGTCGACATAGCCGCGGGCGACCTTCTGATGCGCCTCGGCATAGGCGGCGAAATCGGCCGTCACGAAATAGGTGTCGTATCCGTAGAGACTGTCGACGATCGGCCGGAACCGGCCGGGATCGTCGGGAGAGAAGACCCCCGACCCGATCATCTCCAGGACCCGCTTCAGGATCGGGTCGGAATCGATGACGTCGCGCGGATCGAAGCCGTTCGCCCTCATGCCCGCGATCTCGTCCGCGGTCAGGCCGAAGATGAAGATATTGTCGTCGCCGACGCGCTCCTTGATCTCGACATTGGCGCCGTCGAGGGTGCCGATCGTCAGCGCCCCGTTCAGCGCGAACTTCATGTTCCCGGTTCCCGACGCCTCCTTGCCCGCCGTCGAGATCTGCTCGGACAGATCGGCGGCGGGGATGATCTTCTCGGCAAGGGTGACGTTGTAGTTCGGCAGGAAGACGACCTTCAGGAGATCGCGGACCGCGGGGTCATGGTTGACCACCCGCGCGATGTCGTTGCCCAGCTTGATGATCAGTTTGGCCATGGCGTAGCTGGACGCGGCCTTGCCGCCGAAGATCTTGACCCGGGGAACCCAGTCCGCCATCGGGTTGTCGCGCATCTGGTTGTAAAGTGCGACCGTATGCAGCAGGTTCAGGAGCTGACGCTTGTATTCGTGGATCCGCTTGATCTGGACGTCGAACAAGGCGCCCGGATCGACCCTGACCCCGGTCCGTTCCTCGATCACCTGGGCAAGCGCCCGCTTGTTCTGACGCTTGACGTCGGCGAAGGCCGACCGGAAGGCGGCGTCCTCGACATGGTCGTTCAGCTCGGACAGACGTTCCAGATCGTCGATCCAGCCTTCCCCGATCCTCTCTGTGACCAGCCGCGACAGGCCGGGGTTGCACTGGTGCAGCCACCGGCGCGGCGTGATGCCGTTCGTTTTGTTCGTGATCCGGTCAGGAAACTCCCGGTGCATTTCGCGGAACACCGTCTCCTTCATGAGCTCCGTGTGGAGCGCCGAGACGCCGTTCACCCGCTGGCTTCCCAGAAAGGCGAGATTGCCCATCCGGACCCGGCGGTCGCCGCTCTCGTCGATCAGTGAAAGGGCGGCGAGGCGCTGATTGTCGGCGCCGGACCGGCGCGCGTCCGGAAGGAAGCGGGCATTGATCTCGTAGAGGATCTGCATGTGGCGCGGCAGTCTCCGCTCCACCAGCCTGACCGGCCAAGCCTCCAGCGCTTCCGGCAGGAGCGT
>JAJUFW010000729.1 GCA_029263555.1 Alphaproteobacteria bacterium | reverse complement strand
TCAACAATCGCCGGCTGCTGGAGCCCATCGGCAACATCCCGCCGGCCGAAGCCGAGGAACGCTACTACGCTATGCTCGAAGAGCCGGCCATGGCAGCGTGACTCAAACCAAAATGCCTCCGGCAATCCCGGCGCGGTTCATACGGATGGCGGGACCGCCTGCATTCGTGCGCTGTTCCAATGCCGTGAGGTCCGTCTCTTTCCTCCGGGCCGCGCGAGTTGAGGACAGGAATGACCGGCAGGCTCAGATCCAGGATCGCCATCGTTACCGGTTCGGATGTTAGGATCGGCCAGGCGATGGCGGAGGCCTTCGCCCACGAAGGAGCCGACGTCGCCGTCACCTATCTCAAGGACCGCGAGGGCGCCGAGGAGATGCCAATGGGTGGAAGCGGCCGGGCGGCGCGCCGTCGTCGTACAGCTTGACCAGAGCGATCCGGTCCAGGTCGAGCGACTGTTCCGGGAATTCCGGGAGGCGCTGGGGACGCCCTGGCACTCGAGGATCGGTTCCGGACCTGAAGGTCGATCTCTACGGCCGTTCTACTGCTGCGGCGAATTCATCCGCTGCCGGCGCGCGGCCGGCGACATGGTCCTGACGTCGGTGACCCAGCCGGCGGTCGACGATTCGGAGATGCGGGACCAACAGGTGCGCAACATTCCCTGGAAACGGGCCGCCGAGCCGCGGGAGATCGCGCTTCTCGCGGTCTATCTCGCCTCCGACGACGCGGATTATGCGACCGGGCAGAGCTTCATGCTCGGCGGCGGGCTAATGATGAACATGGCGCAGGGGGCATAAGCGGCCCCGGTCCGCGCGACTAGCCCCCGATGGTGCTTTCGCTCCGGTGGCGATAGGATGATCCGGAACATGCCCGTGCTTGAAACCATCGTCCTGTTCATGGCGGCTGTCCTGGCCCTCAATCTCACGCCGGGGCCCGATATGCTGTTCTGCTTCGCGAACGGCCTCTCCCGCGGCCGGACTGCCGGGGTCGTCGCCGCGCTCGGCATCGGAACGGGGTCTTTGGTGCATACGCTGGGCGCGGCGCTGGGCGTCGCCGGCCTGATCGCCGCTTCGCCCGTCCTGTTCGACGCCGTGCGCTATGCGGGCGCCGCCTATCTGGCATGGCTCGCCTGGAAGGCCTTCCGCGCGCCGCCGGTCATGGCGTCGCCGGCGGGCTCGGCTGCCGACAAATCGCGTCCGGCGGGGCCCCGTCTCTGGCGGGTCTATGTCCAGGGCTGCGTGACCAACGTGCTGAACCCGAAGGTCGCGCTCTTCTTCCTTGCCTTCGTGCCCCAGTTCGTGCGCCCGGATGCCGGGCCGGTGCCGCTGCAGGTGCTGGTTTTCGGTGCCCTGATCAGCGTCTCGGGGACGCCGATGTTGACAAAGCCGGGAATAAGCACAGTCATGCCGCTGCTGAACTTTTCCATTGCTTTATCGATGGAGACTACCTTATCCATTGGGAGTCGATTTCCTTTCTTATGCCGGACCGCTCCGGACGCCCTGACGG
>JAJUFW010000543.1 GCA_029263555.1 Alphaproteobacteria bacterium | reverse complement strand
GGCGATCGTCTCGCCGAAGCGCATCGACAGGCTGACCAGGTCCTCGCCTTTCACCTGAGGACTGATGCGGCGGGCCTGGGCGTATACGCTGGACGGTTCCCCGAAAAGATATCGGCACACGTCGATCTGATGGATCACGGATTCGAGCAGCAGGAGGCGCTCGGGGTCGACGAAGGAGGGCTGCCGCGCGATGCTCCAGGGCGTATGCGGATGTTCGGCCGAGGTGACGGTGCCGGCGAACCGGCCATCGGAACGTACGTAGAAGACCTCGCCCAGGATGCCGCAGTCGAGCTGCCGTTTCGCCTCCCGGTACCAGGGGCGGAAGCGGAAGTTCTCATGAACCATCAGCCGCACGTTCTGCTGCCGTGCGAAGTCCCGCATGGCCCGTGCCGTTTCCAGGTCCGGAGCGACCGGCTTCTGGCAAAGGACGTGGATGCCGCGCCGCGCGGCGGCGGCGGCGTGCTCGGCGTGCAGATGCGGCGGCGTGCAGATGTCGAGCACGTGCGGCCGCTGATCCTCCAGCATCGTTTCCAGGTCGGCATAGGTGGCCGGGATGCCGAACTGCCGGGCGAGCTCGGCATTGCGCGCGGGATCCGGCGAGGCCAGACCGACAAGCTCGACCTCCGGCAGTGTCCGCCAGCCGGCCAGGTGGTGCGGCGCGACGAAGCCCGAGCCGACCACCGCCACACGCAGCGGCGACACGTCGGTCTTGGCCGCCATCGTCATTGCGTGACCATCAGCTCCGGCAGGAAGAGCACGATCTGCGGGAAGACCGCCAGGAGGACGACCACGCCAAGCCCGATGAGCACGTAGGGCAGGCTGACGATCGCCAGGCGTTCGAACGGCAGCTCGGTTACCCGTATCAGGGAATAGAGCACCATGCCGACCGGTGGCGTGAGCAGGCCGAGGGTGAGCGTCATCGACATGACGATGCCGAGATGCACCAGGTCGATGCCATAGGCCGTCACCGTCGGCAGCAGGATCGGCGTCAGGATGAGGACGGCGGGCGTCTGGGCCATGAAGCAGCCGACCACAAGCCAGAACACGATCAGGAGCAGCATCAGAACGGTCGCGTCGGCGGTCAGCAGCGTCAGGAACTCGGCAAGCTCGGTTGCCACCTGGCCCCTGATCATGATGATGCCGAAGGCCGAGGTGAAAACGGTGATCAGCATGATCACGGCGCTGTCCAGCATGGCGCCGCGGACCTCCGCCAGCAGCTTCGCAACACCGTATTCCCGATAGACGAAGACGCCGAGAATCAGGGCATAGAGGGCGGCGACCGCGGCCGCTTCGGTCGGCGTGAAGACGCCGGCGTATATGCCGCCCATGATGATGATGGGGGTCATCAGGGGAAGGATCGCCTGGCAGAAGCTGCGCAGCAGCGGAAGCCAGGGCGGCAGCGGACCGCTCGGATAGTTGTCCCGATGCGCGCGATAGCTGACATAGGCGATGAAGGACGCGCCGAGCAGGACGCCGGGGACGATCGCCGCGAAGAACATCTTCGCCACCGAAACCTCTGCCTGCACGGCATAGGCGACGAGAACGATGCTGGGTGGGATCACCGGGCTCAGCAGCGATGAACCGGCGGTCACCCCGGCGCTGAAGTGGCGGTCGTAGCCGTTCTTCAGCATGGCGCGCATCTCGATGGTGCCAAGCCCGACGGCATCGGCCGTCGCCGAGCCGGACATGCCGGCGAACATGATACTGGCCAGGACGTTGGCATGGCCCAGCCCGCCCTTGAACGGCTGCGTCGCCAGCGCGACGAAGGCGAACAGGCGATCGGTGACCCCGCCGGAGTTCATCAGACGGCCGGCCAGCAGGAAGAAGGGGATGGTCAGCAACAGGAAACTGTCGATCTTGGTCACCGCCATGCGGGCGATCATGGTGGCGACGCGCGGATCCAGCAGATCGCCGAAGAGCATGCCGGCCCCGATGACCGAGATGACGCCGGCGGCGAAGCCTACGGGAAACCCCGTCAGGATCAGCGCGATGAGTCCGAGCGTGAGGAGGAGATAGAGAATCATGCGTCCTTCTCCACCGGGATGCCGAGCGGGCTCACGTCCCGCAGCCGAGCCGTCATGTTGAGAGCGGTATAGAAGGCCATGAGGCCGAGCGAGACGAGCAGGCCGAGATAGACATAGCCGACCCGGAGCCACGGCAGGGACACGAGCTGGGCGTTCCAGTTGCGCACGAGAAGGTCCCAGCTTCCGCGCATCAGAAGGATCAGGAGCGCGATGATCGTCAGGTTGAAGACCGCGCCGGCGACGTTCTTCAGCCGCGGCGGCAGCTTGTTGAAGAGGAAGTCGACCACGATATGCTCGTGCTGCCGGATGCCGATGGCCATGGCCAGCAGCATCGACTCCACGAAGAGCAGCCTCGCCAGCTCCTCGGTCCAGGGCACGGCGATTTCGACGACATAGCGAAAGAACACCTGCCCGATCACCGCAAGCATCATGACGATGAAGGCGGCTGTCGCGACCCAGACGACGGTTTCGTCGAGCAGGCGCAGTGCCAGCCTCGTAGCCTTAAGCATGTTCATTGCCCGTTTCAGAGGAGCCGGGAGGGCGGGTACGCTCCCCCGGTCCGAGCTGAGGGAGC
>JAJUFW010000666.1 GCA_029263555.1 Alphaproteobacteria bacterium | reverse complement strand
CCTTCGCTATCTCGGGACCTGCGACTGCAACATGGAGGAAGGCTCCATGCGTTGCGACGTCAACATCTCGGTCCGGCGGGTCGGCGAAAACAGCTATGGCACGCGCTGCGAGATCAAGAACGTCAACTCCGTCCGTCACGTGATGCAGGCGATCGAGTACGAAGCCCGCCGCCAGGTCGAGATCCTGGAGGATGGCGGCGAGATCGTGCAGGAAACGCGGCTCTACGACCCGGGCAAGGGGGAGACGCGGTCGCTGCGCAGCAAGGAGGAGGCGCACGACTACCGCTATTTCCCGGATCCCGATCTGCTGCCGCTCGAGTTCGATGACGATTTCATCGAAGGGATCCGCGCCACGCTGCCCGAATTGCCGGACGACAAGAAACAGCGCTTCATGACGGAATACGGCCTCAGCGCCTACGATGCCGGGGTGCTGGTCGCCGAACGCGCACGGGCCGATTTCTACGAGCGCGTGGCCAAGGGGCGCGATCCGAAGCTTGCCGCCAACTGGGTGATCACCGAGCTCTTCGGGGCGTTGAACAAGGGCGGCCACGACATCGAGGAAAGCCCGATCACGGCGGACCAGCTCGGCGGGCTGATCGACCTGATCTCGGACCAGACGATCTCTGGCCGGATCGCCAAGGACGTCTTCGCGGTCATGCTGGAGACCGGCAAGGACGCCGCCGCGATCGTGGAGGAGAAGGGGCTTCGCCAGGTTACCGACACGGCTGCGATCGAGGCGTCGATCGACCAGGTCCTGGCGGCCAATGCCGACAAGGTTGCCGAGTATCGGGGCGGCAAGGACAAGCTCTTCGGCTTCTTCGTCGGCCAGACGATGAAGGCGACGGGGGGCAAGGCGAACCCCGCCCTGGTCAACCAGATCCTGAAGAAGAAGCTGGACGGCTAGACCCAAGCGGCCGGCTCGAACGGATGGAGCCCGCCTTCTTGGGGAAGAGGGCGGGCTCCCTGGCGGTTGCCCGGCGGTAGGGGGGTGGGAGGCAGGGGGCCGTTACCACCGAACGCCGCCATTTCCGCGCTCACCGACCGCATCCCGCAACCCGGGTGCGTTCGATTCCCCTCCAAACGCCCGCGCCGCACCGCTGGTTCCCGACAAAGGTTGCGGAACGAAGCGACCGGTCCCCGGTTCTCCTTCCAGGCCGGAGGACGCCGAACCGGCGGCGGCGGATACTTCGTTTCCAGGCGGGAGCATGACGGGGAACCGCGATGCGCGAAAGGCGGGACCGGCCCGGGAAAGCATCGAGGTGGCCGGGGTCCGCCTCAGCCATCCCGACAAGGTCCTCTATGCCGACCAGGCGCTGACCAAGCAGGACCTGGCGGAGCATTATCTGCTGGTTGCCGACCACATGCTGCCGCATATCGTCGGGCGGCCGCTCAGCCTGGTTCGATGCCCGGCCGGAGAGGGGGAGCACTGCTTCTTCCAGAAGCATGCGGGAACGGGAGTCCCCGAGGCGGTGCGGCGGATCCTCGTCGACGAAAAGGACGGCCCGGCCGAATATCTCGCCATCGACGGCCTGGCCGGGCTCCTCTCCCTGGTTCAGATCGGAGTTCTGGAGGTTCATCCCTGGGGCAGCCGTGTCGATGCGCCGGAACGCCCGGACCGGCTGATCCTGGACTTCGATCCGGGAGAGGGCGTGCCATGGGAACAGGTCGTCGAAGCCGCCCGCGAGGTGAGGCAACGTCTGTCGGACCTGGGGCTTGCCAGCTTCCTCAAGGCGACGGGCGGCAAGGGACTTCATGTGGTCGTCCCGATTTCGCGCCGGCTGGGATGGGACGAGGCGAAGAGCTTCACCAAGGCGGTCGCCGAGGCCATGGCCCATGACAGTCCGGAACGTTATGTCACGACCGTCGCGCGCAAGGCCCGGCAGGGTCGG
>JAJUFW010000396.1 GCA_029263555.1 Alphaproteobacteria bacterium | reverse complement strand
CGGGCTGTCCGGTCTCCGGCACCGCTCGTAATAGCCGGTATAGGCGCGGCGGTACGCCTCCACCGCCGCTCCCAGGCCGGCGACCAGCGCTTCGACGTCGTTCCGCTCCGGATCGAAATCCAGGACCAGCGGCCGGATCTTGGTCCGCAGGAAATGATCGGGGCACGAGGTACCGAGCGCGGCGAGTTCCTTCAGCCGCGACCCGCTGACGAATTCCAGCACCTCGGGCGCGTCGGTGAAATGCCCGACCTTCGCTTCCTCCCGGCCGATCAGGCCGCGCAGGACCGGCATCACGCGCGCGGCGACGGCCCTCCGCCCGGCGGCAGGCAGGATCGGCACGCTGGCCTGGCCGAAGGGGCGGGCGCCCGCGCCGTTGGCGTCCAGCCAGTCGGCCGCCTGCTGGATGATCTCGATCGTCGTTTCGTAGCAGGCCTTCGCCGTATCGGCCCAGGTGAAGAGCCCGTGGCCGCCAAGCACCACGCCCCGGAGCCCCGGCTTCTCGCGGGCCAGCCGTCCCAGCTTCAGGCCAAGGTCGTAGCCGGGCCGCTGCCAGGGAAGCCAGCCGATCTCGTCGCCGAAGACGCGGCGCGTCAATGCCTCGCTGTCCGCCGCGGCGGCGATCGCGATCACCGCGTCCGGGTGCGTGTGGTCGACATGGCGGAACGGCACATAGGCATGAAGCGGCGTATCTATGCTGGCGGGGCGGGGGTTCAGGTTGAACGTGCAATGGGGCAGGCGGACTACCATCTCGTCCTCGTGCTCGCGCCCCCGGTAGAGGCTGCGGAGCCGTTCCAGCTTTTCCATGTAGAGCGTGGCGAAGCCGTCAAGGCCCATGCTGCCCAGGTCGCCGCCCGACCCCTTGACCCAGAGAACCTCGACCGTCTCGCCGGTCAGGGGATCCGGCATGGGAATCTTGGCCGAGGTGTTGCCGCCACCGAAATTCGTGATCCGCCGGTCGCTGCCCAGCAGGTTCGAGCGGTAGAGCAGCAGCTCCGGCTCGCTCATGCCCGCGGCGCGCGCGTCGTCCCACAGATTGGCCAGCTTCGATGCGGTCGCGGTCTCGCTCATGGGTCCGGCGTCCCGATGCAGTCCGGCATCAGCCGAAGCCGGGGCCGCCGGATCCCGACGCCCCGACCTCGGCCTGATCACGATAGTGCTTAACTCCGATCATCGTCAATCACGAACGCTCTATATCGTTGCGTTTGAGCGCGTGTATGCGTGCTAAAAATTGCCATGAACGTTGACGATCTGATCGAAAGCGATCTAACCTGATCGAAACGGGAGCGGTCGATGCACGAGCGGGAACGACACAGACTGATCCTGAAGCTCGTCTCCGAGCAGGGGCTGGCCAGAGTCGGCCAGCTGGCCGAAGCGCTCGGCGTGTCGGAGCCGACGGTCCGCAGGGACCTGAACCGGCTGGCCGGGCTCAACCTGCTGCGCAAGGTCCGCGGCGGCGCCGAGGCCATGACCCAGAGAATGCCGCAGGAGATTGCCGGCCGTCCTTTCGCCGTCAGCCAGTCGATCAACACGGAGAAGAAGCGGCGGATCGCCCGCAAGGCCGTCCAGCTGTGCCGAGACGGCGAGGCGATCATCATCAACGGCGGCACGACGACCTACATGATGGCCGAGTTCCTGCACGACCGGCAGCTCCAGATCCTGACCAATTCCTTCGCGATGGCGGAACGCCTCCTGGCCGGGAGCGCCAACCGCGTGATCGTTCCAGGAGGGGAGATCTATCGCGAGCAGAGCATCATTCTCAGCCCCTTCGACAACGACACCACGCAGAGCCATTACGCCTCCAAAATGTTCATGGGGGCGCAGGGGCTGGCTCCGCCCGGGTTGATCGAGGTCGATCCGCTGCTCATCCGCGCGGAGCAGAAGCTGATCAACCAGGCAGACCAGCTCATCGTCCTGGTCGACAGCACGAAGTTCCGTCAGCGGGCCGGTCTGATCCTCTGCCCGCTCGAGCGGATCCACACCGTCATCACCGACGACGAGGTTGAGCCGGCGGCCGTGAAGATGCTGGAGGCGGCTGGGGTCGAAGTGATCATCGCCGAGGCGGAGGAACGTTCGTCCACCGCGGCCTGACCGGCCGGATTCCCGCCCCGGGCGCGGCGTCACGCTTCGGGCCGGAGACAAGGATCAACGATCATAAGGACGGGAGGATGTTCGAGATGATGTTGCGCAGGATACTGGGTGCCGCATTCGTCGCCGTCCTGGCCCTTGCGGCGGGCGTCGCATCCGCCCAGGATGGGGTCCGCATCGCCATGGTCGTGAAGAATCTGGGCAACGGCTTCTTCGACGCCGCCAACAAGGGCGGCCAGGAAGCGGCCGCCGAGCTTGGCGATGTGGAGCTCATCTACACCGGTCCGACGGCGCCGACGGCGGAAGGCCAGATCGAGATCATCAACGCCCTGATCGCCCAGCGCGTGGATGCGCTGGTCATCTCGGCCAACGATCCGAACGCGCTGGTGCCGATCACCCAGCGGGCGATGCAGCGCGGGATCAAGGTGATCTCGTTCGACAGCGGCATCGCCCCCGAAGGACGGATCCTCCATCTCAACCCGTCAAGCAACGAGCTCATCGGTCGCAAGCAGATCGAGATGATATCCAATACGATCGGCGGGCAGGGTCAGATCGCCATCCTGAGCGCAACCGCGCAGGCCACGAACCAGAACATCTGGATCGAGGAGATGAAGAAGGTCCTGGCCCGGCCCGAATATTCCGGCCTGGAGCTGGTCGCGACCGTCTACGGGGACGACCAGTCGGACAAGAGCTATCGCGAGGCGCTCGGGCTTTTCCGGACCTATCCGGACCTCAAGGGCATCATCGCCCCGACCACGGTCGGGATCAGCGCCGCGGCCAAGGCGGTGGAGGACGAGAACCTGGTCGGCAAGATGTTCGTGACGGGGCTCGGCCTGCCGTCGGAGATGGCCGGGCACGTGGCTTCCGGCGCGGTCGAGACCTTCGCCATCTGGAACCCGATCGACCTTGGCTATTCGGCGACCTACATTGCCTATCAGCTGGTCAAGGAAGCGGCCACCGGCGAACCCGGCACGTCGATCCCGGCCGGCCGCATGGGATCGATCGCGGTCGACGAGAACGGTGAGGCCGCGATGGCCGAACCCTTCACCTTCGACAAATCGAATGTCGAGGAGTTCGCCCGGATGTTCTGAGCCGGCGGACTTCCTGTCCCCCGCGGCGGAGGCTTCCGTGACGCTTGCCCAGCCTATCCGGCCCGATCGGGAACCGGCCGCCCGGGACGGCCGACTCCTGCTCTCGCTCGACGGCGTGTCGAAGCGGTTCCCGGGCGTGGTCGCCCTGGACCGGGTCGGCCTGGACGTGCGGGCAGGCGAGGTCCTGGCCCTGGTGGGCGAGAATGGGGCCGGCAAGTCGACGCTGGTCAAGATCCTCACCGGTCTCTATCGGCCGGACGAGGGCGAAGTCCGGATCGGGGGGCGCCCGGTATCGTTCGCCTCGCCGCGCGACGCCTGGGCCGCGGGCATCACCGCCATCCATCAGGAAACGGTGATGTTCGAGGAACTGACCGTCGCCGAGAATATCTTCATGGGCCATAATCCGCTGGCGGCGGGCGCGATTGTCGATTGGCGGACCAACCGGCAGCG